>CAVFQD010000052.1:0-12121 GCA_963624605.1 Eshraghiella crossota
GCAGGTTTAATTAGATGATTTTTAATAAACTATTTGTTGCCTGAAAGGCTATGGTGATTAATATGGAAAACAACGAATTCAATCAAACTCAAAGCACCGCAGTACTTGAAGCTCAGGCGGCTCTTGAGGAGAAGCCCCGTGAAAATGTCGCACTCGGCATACTCGGAGCATTCCTTTTCTCGCTTGCCGGCGGTATTGTTTATTTTGTGCTTTACCAGTTCGGTTATCTTGCGGCGTTGAGCGGCATTGTCGCTGTTGTCTGCGCTATGTACGGATATAAGATTTTTGCAAAGGGCGAAAGCAGAAAGAGCGTTGTCATTGCCGTGATAATGTCGTTTATTGCGATTATACTCGCATGGTACGGCTGCCTTGCAAAGGATGTTTACGACGCTTATGCCGAATGGTATCAGAGCGGCGAAATCGACTACACCGTAAACTACACGACCGCATTTTTGAACGCTTATATCTTCCTTGACGACGCCGATGTCGCAAGGAGCTATTATGCCGATCTTGTCGTAAGCCTCTTCCTTTCGATTGTCGGTTGTATAGGAATGCTTGTCAGAAGCAATACCGATCGCAAGACTGCCGAAAAAAATAAAGACAGGTAAAACGCTTCGAGGCGTTGACAAAATCACGCTCGAGTGATAAAATTTAGAGCGGTAAAGGTTTACGGTGCTTTCTTTTCAACAAGGCCGTAAGCCTTATTATATTTTAGGAGTAAGATTATGAAATACGATGTAGTAATTGTCGGAGCGGGCCCCGGAGGAATTTTTTCCGCCTACGAGCTTGTGAAAATGAATCCGTCGCTTAAAATAGTTGTCCTTGAGGCGGGAAATCCGCTTGATAAAAGAAAATGCCCGATTGACGGCAAAAAGATTAAGTCTTGCATAGGCTGCAAGCCCTGCTCGATAATGAACGGCTTCGGCGGCGCAGGCGCATTTTCCGACGGCAAGTACAACATAACAAACCAGTTCGGCGGAACTCTTTACGAATATATCGGCAAGGATGAGGCTCTTGAGCTTATGCGCTATGTCGATGAAATCAATCTCAAATACGGCGGCGAGGGTACAAAGCTTTATTCCACCGCAAATTCCGAGATTAAAAAGCAGTGCTTACAGCACGGGCTTATGCTCCTTGACGCTTCGGTGCGCCATCTCGGAACAGATATAAACTATGTCGTTCTCGAAAACCTTTACAATGACCTTAAAGACAAGGTTGAGTTCAAATTCAGAGCCGTGGCGCAAAGGGTTGAAAAGACTGATACGGGCTACATTGTCGGCACCGAGGACGGAGAGAGCTATGAGGCGGATTACTGCGTAATTTCCGTCGGCAGAAGCGGAAGCAAGTGGATGGAAACCGTTTGCGACGACCTTAAAATCCCCACAAAGAGCAACCGCGTAGATATAGGCGTGCGCGTCGAGCTTCCGTACGAGATTTTCTCACACCTTACCGATGAGCTTTATGAAAGCAAGATCGTTTACCGTACCGAAAAGTACGAGGACCTTGTAAGAACCTTCTGTATGAACCCGAAGGGCGCAGTCGTAAACGAAAACACGAACGGAATCGTAACCGTAAACGGTCACAGCTATGAGGACCCCGCAAAGCAGACAAACAACACGAATTTTGCGCTTTTGGTTGCAAAGCATTTCTCCGAGCCGTTTAAGGACAGTAACGGCTACGGCGAGAGCATTGCAAGACTTTCCAATATGTTGGGCGGTGGAGTTATCGTGCAGCGCTTCGGCGACCTTATAAACGGCAAGCGAAGCACTCCCGACAGAATAAGAGAGGCGTTTATCACCCCCACTCTCAACGCAACTCCCGGCGATTTGAGCCTTGTTATACCCAAGAGAATACTTGACGGCATAATCGAAATGATTTATGCGCTTGACAAGATAGCTCCCGGCACCGCAAACACCGACACGCTCCTTTACGGCGTTGAGGTCAAGTTTTACAATATGGAAGTGGCTCTTGACGACCGCTTGCAGACCTGCCATGAGGGACTTTATGTCATCGGCGATTGCAGCGGCATCACACATTCGCTCTCACACGCTTCGGCGAGCGGAATTCATGTTGCGAGGGACATACTTTCCCAAAAATAACACAAAAATAATATTTATACTTACAGTGGCAAAGGGTCGGGCGTCAGCCCGACTTTTTGTGCCCTTATACGCTGTGCGATTTGTTGACACGGGCGTAATATTATGGTATATTTTAATATGTATTTTGTCGCTTAAATTCAGCGAAAAAAATTAAAGGTAGTGAACAAATGTCAAAGAATAAAATTGTAACCGCCGTTTGCACCGTAACGGGACTTCTCGGGCTCGGCTGCGGGCTTTATGATTTTCAAAACGGAGCATGGGTGCTCGATGTTGAAAGAATCGTAATCTGTATGTTCGGACCGACTCTTGTTATCGGCGGATTGCTGTTTGTATTGCTCAACAGAAGGGAACTTTCGGCTACGGGTGCGGTTTTCGGCAAGTACCGTTATCTGGTCGGAAACCTTATTTCGAGAGACTTGAAGGTCAAATACCGCCGCAGTACGCTTGGATTTTTGTGGAGCGTGCTCAACCCGCTTCTGATGGCGCTTGTTATCAATGCGGTATTCTCCAACCTGTTTAAGTTTAAGATTGAATACTTTATAGTTTATTACCTTACAGGCTCTCTCATATTTAACTTTATGACCGAAGCCACAAGCGCATCGCTTACATCCGTGCTCGGTGCGGCGTCGCTTATCAAAAAGGTCTATATCCCGAAGTACATATTCCCGCTTGAGAAATGCCTGTTTGCATTTGTGAATATGCTTTTCTCGTCGGTTGCGGTAATTATAGTAATAATCATCAAGAGGATGCCCGTTCATTGGACGGTATTGATGTTCTTCTTCCCGATGATATGTGTGTTGATATTCAGCCTCGGAATGAGCTTGATACTTTCGTCGGTAAATGTATTCTTCAGGGATGTCGGACATCTTTATTCGGTATTTACGGTTGCGTGGATGTACTTAACGCCTATCATTTATCCCAAGGACATACTTCCCGACTTTATACTCAACTTAATGAATTTGAATCCGATGTTTTACTATGTCGAGTATTTCAGAGAGGTAGTTATGTACGGCACAATACCTAACCTTACGGCTCACTTGATGTGCATAGTATATGCGTTCCTGTTCCTTGCGCTTGGTCTGATAATTTTCAAGAAGCAGCAGGATAAATTTATTCTTTACATTTAAGGGGGCGCTCAAATGGACAGCAATAATGTAATTGAGGTTAAAAATGTTACAATGCGCTTTAATATGTCAAAGGAGCGCGTTGACAGCTTAAAAGAATATGTTATTAAGTTTGCTAAGCATCAGCTTAAGTATGAGGAGTTTATTGCGCTTAATGATGTAAGTCTTTCAATAAAAAAAGGCGAGGTTGTCGGAATTGTAGGGCTTAACGGCTCGGGAAAAAGCACGCTGCTCAAGGTTATTTCCGGCATACTGCGGCCTTCGGACGGAAGTGCGGCGATAGTCGGCTCGATATCTCCGCTTATTGAGCTCGGAGCGGGCTTCGACTATGACCTTACCGCAAGGGAAAATGTTTTCCTCAACGGCTCGGTTCTCGGCTTCTCAAAGAAAACAATGACGGAAAAAATGGACGAGATTATAGATTTCGCCGAGCTGAGAGATTTTATGGATGTTGCGATAAAGAACTTCAGCTCCGGCATGGTTGCTCGCCTCGGCTTCTCGATAGCAACCATTACCCGTCCCGATATACTTATCGTCGATGAAATCCTCGCTGTCGGAGACTTCCTCTTCCAGCAGAAGTGCGAAAAGCGAATTTCGGAAATGATGAGCGGCGGCACAACGGTTATCATCGTATCCCACTCGATCGGGCAGATTGAACGCCTTTGCAACAGGGTCATATGGCTCGATAAGGGCAATGTCATAATGGACGGTCCTACGCAGGAGGTCTGCGATTTGTATAAGGAGAAGGCCGGAAACTGCAAATAAGACAGGGGAAAAGGAATGAATTTGAGTACGGGAACCCAATCGGGTTCGGGCAAAAGGCGACCATCACTTTTCAGACGGCTTGTATTTCTCATAAAATGCCTTGCGGCTTGGAGACTGTTGGCTTATCTTAAACGCAACGGCTTGAAAGCAACGCTGTACAGGGTGCTCAGGGGAAACGGTCCTATGCCCGTGGATAAGGGTAAGCTGAAAAAGATAAGCGACGATTATTATATTTCGGAGAAAAGGCGGCAGGAGGAAGAATGTACGGCATTTCTCCGCAATATCAAATTCAGCGTGCTTGTGCCTCTTTACAACACACCGGAAAAATTTCTTAAAGAGATGATTGAGTCCGTTCAGGCTCAGACTTACAAGAACTGGGAGCTTTGTCTTGCGGACGGAAGCGACGCAGAGCACGCTTTTGTCGGCGACATATGTAAAAAATACGCCGAAGCGGACAAGCGTATAAAATACGAAAAGCTTGAAAAAAATTTCGGCATTTCGGAGAATACGAACGCTTGTATAAGAATGGCGACAGGCGAATATATTGCGCTTTTCGACCACGATGATCTGCTTCATCCGTCGGTGCTTTACGAGGTTATGAAAGCTATATGCGAGCAAAATGCGGATTACATCTATACCGATGAAAACACCTTTTCAAAAGAGCCTCACGACGCATACAATCCGCATTTTAAGCCTGACTTTTCACCGGATACGCTTCGCAGCTACAACTATATATGCCACTTGTCCGTATTCTCAAGAAAATTGCTTGACAGCGTGGGATATTTCAGAAGCGAATACGACGGCAGTCAGGACTACGACCTTATCCTGCGCCTTACCGAAAAGGCGAAAAAGGTCTGGCACATAAGGAAAGCTCTCTATTATTGGAGAGCGCATAAAGATTCGGTTGCACAGGATGTCGGTGCAAAGCCCTATACGATTACGGCGGCGAAAAAGGCGCTTGCGGCACATCTTGAAAGGTGCGGCTTAAAGGGTGAGGTGCTCGACTCATCGGTGCCCACCACTTATCATATTAAGTATAAAACAGAGGGAAATCCGCTCATTTCGATAATTATTCCGAACAAGGACCATACGGACGACCTCGATGTCTGCATTAAGTCGCTTTACGACAAGTCGGCGTATAAGAATTTTGAGATAATAATCGTCGAAAACAACAGCACGGAAAAAGACACCTTTGAATATTACGAAAAGCTCAAGCAGAAGCATGAGAATATCAAAATCGTTACTTGGAGCGGCGAATTTAATTACTCGGCAATAAATAACTTCGGCGCAAGCTCCGCAAGGGGAGAGTAT
Organism: Eshraghiella crossota; assembly: GCA_963624605.1. GTDB lineage: Bacteria > Bacillota > Clostridia > Oscillospirales > Acutalibacteraceae > Fimenecus. The sequence goes on from CAVFQD010000052.1 coordinate 5,300, forward strand.
ATACTTCTTCTCAACAACGATGTTGAGATAATAAATGACGGCTGCCTTGAGGAAATGCTTATGTTTGCTTCGCGTAAGGATGTCGGCGCGGTCGGCGCAAAGCTTTACTATTCGGACGGCACCGTTCAGCACGCAGGTATCATTCTCGGGCTTGGCGGCGTTGCGGGACATGCTCACAAGCATTTCGGTCGCAATGACCCCGGCTATGCGGCGAGGGCGAGCATTGCACAGAATCTAACGGCTTGTACGGCGGCTTGCCTTATGATGAGGCGCGAGGTGTTCGACGAGGTCGGCGGGCTTGACGAACGGCTTGCCGTTGCGTTCAATGATGTCGATTTATGTATGAAAATACGCCAAAAAGGCTATCTTATAGTGTTCACACCGTACGCAGAGCTGTATCATTATGAATCCAAATCAAGAGGCAGGGAAAACAGTGCCGAAAAGATGGAACGCTTTTCAGACGAAATAAGATATTTTGAAAAAAAGTGGCAAAAGCAGCTCAATGACGGAGATCCGTACTATAATCCGAACCTTACGCTGACAAGAGAAGACTTTTCACTGAAATAATAAAAGTAAATCAAGGCACGCTTCGTTTGAGGCGCGCCTTAAACTGTGTCGCCTCTCGGCGGCACGGCTTTAGCCTGATTGCCCTGTTTTTTTATAATCGGTATGTTTTACAAAGCATAATACGGGCGAAAAAACGTTTTTGTTAATAGTGCCGAAATGGGAAAAAGTTGTTGACATTTTTATTATTTAGTGTATTATTATATTAGGTTAGCAAGGACTAACCGGTATTTTGCCGCCCAAACGGCATAAATGAGGTTGAAGATATGATGCCTTTATCATTCGCCACGGTAGGCGAGGACAATATTATAAAAAGAATCGGAGGCAAGCCCGAGGTCAAGAAGCATCTTGAAAACTTAGGCTTCGTGGTCGGGGGAAATGTAAAGGTTATCGCAACGCTCGGCGGAAATGTAATAGTAAATGTCAAGGAAACAAGAGTTGCGATAAGCGAGGAAATGGCTCAGAAAATAATGATATAAAATTTTGTTAAAGGAGGATATTAAGGTGGATACATTGAAAACCGTCAAGGTCGGCTCAACCGTTAAGGTTAAGAAGCTTCACGGCGAGGGCGCGATAAAGCGCAGAATTATGGATATGGGTATCACCAAGGGCGTTGAAGTCTATGTTCGTAAGGTTGCACCCCTCGGAGATCCGATTGAAGTTACTGTCAGAGGCTATGAGCTTTCATTGAGAAAGGCTGATGCCGAGATGATTGAAATCGAAGCATAAAACTTTGGTTTCATTTATTTTTTAATCACGAGTTAGCGAATACTAACTTAAACATTCGGAAAAGAGGAGAAAAAATGGACTTGAGAATTGCTCTTGCAGGTAACCCCAACAGCGGTAAAACGACATTGTTCAACGCGCTGACGGGTTCAAACCAGTTTGTCGGTAACTGGCCAGGCGTTACTGTAGAGAAAAAAGAAGGCAAGCTTAAAAAACATGACGGCGTAATAATTACCGACTTGCCCGGTATCTATTCGCTTTCGCCGTACACGCTTGAAGAGGTAGTTGCAAGAAACTATCTTATCGGCGAACGCCCCGACGCGATACTCAATATCGTTGACGGCACAAACCTTGAAAGAAACCTTTATCTTACAACTCAGCTCACAGAGCTCGGTATTCCGGTTGTAGTTGCAATCAATATGATGGATGTCGTTAAAAAGAACGGCGACAAAATCAATGTTGAGCAGCTTTCAAAGGAGCTTGGCTGTAAGGTAGTAGAAATTTCGGCTCTTAAAGGCAAGGGCACGATGGAAGCGGCAGAGGCTGCAATCGACGCCGCAAAGAACACAAAGACAGTTCCCCAGCACACATTCTCGGGCGCTGTTGAGCACGCTCTCGCTCATATTGAGGAAGCTTGTCTCCACTCGCTTCCCGAGGAGCAGCAGCGTTGGTATGCAATCAAAATCTTTGAGAGAGACGAAAAGGTTCTTGAGCGCATAAATGTTGAAAAATCCGTACTTGACCACATTGAGGCAGACATCAAAGCCGCTGAGGACGAACTTGACGACGACGCGGAGTCAATTATCACAAACGAGAGATATGTATACATAGCTTCAATCATCAAGTCCTGCTATAAGAAGCACGGCGCAGGTCAGCTTTCGACATCGGATAAAATCGATAAGATTGTTACCAACCGTTGGCTCGGACTTCCGATATTTGCGGTTATAATGTTCCTCGTTTACTACATTTCAATGGTTACCGTCGGTGCGTCGGCAACTGACTGGGCAAACGACGGACTTTTCGGAGACGGCTATCATCTCTTCGGTATAGGCACAAGCGCTTACAACGAGGTTAACGACGAGCACACAGCCGCTATGGAAGCTCTCGAAGCTTACGGCGTTGAGTTTGACACAGAGACAGATGACTTCAATGCCGATGATGTTATCGCTCAGGCAGAGGCTGTTGTTGAAGCGGGTGACGCTGAAAAGTCGGCTACCGTTATGGTAGAGGACGAGGAAACTCTCGAAGATGTCGAGTATACGGCTTATTACGAAGCTATCCCCGAAAACCTCGATGAGGACGCCGAGGAAACAACGGTCGGTATGACATTCCTTGACGCGGTTGATTACATTAAGACAAACGAAGCGGCATTTGACGAGGTTGACCCTGCCGATTACGGTGTATGGATTCCCGGTATTCCGACGCTTATCGGTAACGGACTTGATAAGGTCGGCGCAGCTGATTGGCTTTCGGGTCTTATCCTTGACGGTATCGTAGCCGGCGTAGGCGCAGTTCTCGGCTTCGTTCCGCAGATGCTTGTATTGTTCTTCTTGCTTGCATTCCTTGAGTCTTGCGGTTATATGGCAAGAATCGCATTCGTGCTTGACCGTATCTTCAGAAAGTTCGGTCTTTCCGGTAAATCGTTCATTCCGATGCTTGTCGGCACGGGCTGCGGCGTTCCCGGAATTATGGCTTCCCGTACGATTGAGAACGAAAGAGACCGCCGTATGACAATTATGACGACAACCTTTATTCCCTGCGGCGCAAAGGTTCCGTTTATCGCAATGATTGCGGGCGCACTCTTCCACGGTTCGGCGGCTGTTTCGACAGGCGCATACTTCATCGGTATGGCTGCAATCATCATCTCGGGTATTATACTTAAAAAGACAAAGATGTTCTCGGGCGATCCGGCTCCGTTCGTTATGGAGCTTCCCGCATATCATCTTCCCACACTTTCAAACCTTCTCCGTTCAATGTGGGAGCGCGGCTGGTCCTTCATCAAGAAGGCGGGTACAATAATCCTTCTTTCGACTATCCTCGTTTGGTTCACAACATACTTCGGTGTTGTTGACGGTTCGTTCCGTATGCTTGAAGAAAGCGAAATCGACTACTCAATCCTTGCTAAGATCGGCAGCTGCATTGCTTGGATCTTCGCACCTCTCGGCTGGGGCAACTGGCAGGCTGCCGTTGCGTCAATCACGGGACTTGTTGCAAAGGAAAACATTGTCGGAACAATGGGTATCCTTTACGGCGGCGGAGATTTGACGGTATGGCAGGCACTCGGTGAGCACTTCACCGGAATCACCGGTATGTCGTTCCTTGTATTCAACCTTCTCTGCGCTCCGTGCTTCGCGGCTATCGGTGCTATCAAGCGTGAGATGAACAGCGCAAAGTGGACTTGGTTCGCAATCGGTTATCAGTGCGGATTTGCTTACATTATTGCTCTTATGATAAATCAGTTCGGTTCGCTCTTCACGGGCAACGCAAATGTATTCGGCGTTATTGTTGCGGCTGTAATACTTGTTGCTATGATTTATCTCCTTGTTCGCCCCTACAAAGAGGCAACAACGCTTTCCAACAAAGCTGTTAAAAAATAATTAACCGGATAAAAATCTGCGAAAGGATGATATGAATGCTTACTTGGTTGACGAATAATTTAGCGACGATTTTGATTACGCTTGTTCTCATTGCGATAGTTGCTGCCATTATTATCGGCATGAGAAAAGACAAAAAAGCAGGAAAGTCATCCTGCGGAGGTAATTGCGCGCATTGCGCTATGGCAGGCAAATGCCATCAGCCGAATAACGGCAAATAAAAATGCGGGGGCGGTCGGAAAGACCGCCCCTTTCATATCAATCAAAAGGAGAGATTTTCAATGGTAAAAACGGTTCTTCGGATTAACGGTATGGCGTGCTCAATGTGCGAAAGCCATATCAATGATGTTATCAGAAGAGAATTTGACATTAAAAAGGTTAAGTCCTCGCACAAGAGCGGCACGGCGGAAATCATTTCCGAAAACTCCCTTGACAAGGATAAGCTTGAAAACGCAATAAAGGAAACCGGCTACGATGTTGTAGCTTATTCAAGCGAGCCATACGAGAAAAAATCCTTATTTCATCGTTGAGAGCATTGATAAAATTTAATAATTGTATTAAAATGTTCTCAGAGGTGAGCTGAGATGGAAATTAAACCGATTGCAAGAATTCACACCGATTTTTCGGAAAAATTCGGTGTGCCGAGACAGTCGGGGCTTGTTCCCTCGCTCATGGGACAGATTGTTTTTGAGCCTGAATACAGATGTGTTCAGGCTCTTAAAGAGCTTGACGGCTTTTCGCATATCTGGCTTATCTGGGAATTTTCACAGAGCCCCGAGTCAAAATTCAGTCCTACGGTCAGACCGCCGAGACTCGGCGGAAACAGACGGGTGGGCGTTTTTGCTTCCCGTTCTCCGTTTCGTCCGAACCGACTCGGGCTTTCGTGCGTTAAAATCGAAAAAATCGAAACCGAGGGTAAATACGCTCCCGTGATAACCGTGTCGGGCGTGGATATGACCGACGGCACGCCGATATATGACATTAAGCCGTATATTCCGCTTGCAGACTGCAAACCCGATGCGAGCGACGGTTATACGACTGATACGAAAAACTATAAAATAGCCGTTAACTGTGACGAAAAGCTGCTTTCACGAATTCCCGCTGAAAAAAGGGCGGCTCTTCTTGAGCTCTTGGCTAATGACCCGAGACCCGCTTATAAAAACGAGGACGGAAAAGAATACGGCGTAACCTTTGCGGGGTTTAATGTCAGATTCAGATATGAAAACAACAGCTTATCGGTAACGGAAATAGAAGAGGTATAGGCAATGGCAAATCCAATAGGACATTTCAAGACGATTACGAAGCATCGTCACTGTGTTATCAAGCACTGCTTCAAGGCGGGAATAGGTATGCAGGGGCTTCGGCACGACCTGTCGAAATATTCTCCGACGGAGTTTATAAACGGCGCGAAGTATTATGACGGCACGCGCAGTCCGAACGAGCTTGAACGACTTGACAGGGGCTACTCAAAGGCATGGCTTCACCATAAGGGCAGAAACAAGCACCATTTTGAGTATTGGAACGACTATAACCCGAAGCTTCGCAGATACGCGCCCGTCAAAATGCCCGTAAATTATGTTATCGAGATGTTCTGCGACAGTGTAGCCGCAAGCAAGATTTATCAGGGCGACAAATATACCGACGCATATCCGATTGAATATTTTCAGAGGGGCAGGGACGCAAGGGTGATTCACGACGAGACCTCGGATTTGCTCGAAATGCTCCTTACAATGCTCAGGGATAAAGGCGAGGATGAGACATTTCGGTATATCCGAGAGGAATTGATAAATAAAAAAGATTATTAAGTCCATATTTGATATTGAAATTTTTTTGCGGTTATGCTATTATATTTGACACAAAGGAGGTAGCTATTATGGCAAATAAATACGAAGGAACACAAACCGAAAAGAACTTGCAGGCGGCTTTCGCTGGCGAGTCACAGGCAAGAAACAAATATACATACTTTGCTTCTGCGGCAAAAAAAGAGGGCTATGAGCAGATAGCGGCTCTTTTCCTTAAAACCGCAGACAACGAAAAGGAACACGCTAAAATGTGGTTCAAGGAGCTCAACGGTATCGGCGACACAAGCGACAACCTTGAAGCTGCCGCTGAGGGCGAGAACTACGAGTGGACCGATATGTACGAGGATTTCGCAAAGACGGCTGAGGAAGAGGGCTTTACCGCTCTTGCAAAGAAGTTCAGAGCTGTCGCTGCTATCGAAAAGGCTCACGAGGAAAGATACCGTGCGCTTCTCAAGAATGTTGAGACCGCTCAGGTGTTTGAAAAGAGCGAGGTTAAGGTTTGGGAATGCCGTAACTGCGGTCATATCGTAATCGGCACAAAGGCTCCCGCGGCTTGCCCCGTATGCGCTCATCCGCAGAGCTTCTTTGAAGTAAGAGAAGAAAATTATTGATTGTAAATTTTTTACGGCGGCTGTTGGCTGAGAGTTCATAAGGAAGTATTGGTTTCTCGCATAAAAATTTATTATGCCTTTGTCGGAAAGCCTCGCAAGGCGACAGCCTTGCTTCGTTTCCCAACTTCTGCATAAAAGAATTTTTATAGCTACGAAACTGCAACGCACTTCAAAATGATATATTTTTGATACAAGAAAAGGCAAACCCCGCAGATAATGCTGACGCATATCTGTGGGGTTTAACGCATTATTGTACAAAAAGATGTTATTTGAAGCAAAACTGCCTTATTAACACTCAGCCTTACGGTCGCCGTATTTTTTGCCTTAATCGGGCTGTAAAGGGCAATAATGAAGTCGTGATAAAAATATTGAAATCCGTGAACGGCGGATATTTTGCGCTTATGCCGTAAAGGCACCGTAAAATCTCTTTCACAAAGGGCGAAAACGCTCATAAAATGTAATGAAGGAGGTTAGCGTGAAAAATCACGCTAATCATAATTAAAATGCCCTCAAAATTTGCCTTTG
>CAVFQD010000053.1:0-12009 GCA_963624605.1 Eshraghiella crossota
GCCGTAAACTGTAAGAAGTCCGAGAATGGGCTTGTTTCTGTGCTTATATGTGTTTTCCGAATGTCTCCATGTCCAGCTTGTGTCCGTGTGTCCGGAAAGAACTATTGTGTAATCGTAATTTCCGTCCTCGGGGAGAAGCTCACCGTATGAGTTCATTGATATCTTCTCGGGGAAGAACATATCGAACCATTTTTTATAGAAGAAGCAGCTGAATACGAGCCAGAATACGAATATAAGACCCGCAATAGCCATTGCAAACCACAAATTCTCATTGTGAAGTGCGAAATATGTAAGAGCGCTCATGATAATGCCGAAGTATCCTGCGTATCCCAATCCGCCGATACCGGAACGGGGAGAAACAGCGAATTCTTCCTTGACGGGCTTAATGCCGATTTCCTCGAGTTTTCCGCACATATAGTCGTGGAATTTTCTTTCGCCCTCAGAGCCGGGAAGACGAGAACCGATTTTTTTGGCAGCATGCTCAACTATGTCGTATGCGACCTGACCATACTCCCTGTTTTCTTCTTTCATATATATTAACCTCCCAAAATAAAATACTGTATAAATATATTCTATTTTTTGGCAAAAATCAAGTGTTAATTGAATATTTTTGAGTATCTCCGACACAAAAAGCTGTTGTAAATACACGGTTTTTTGAATATGTTGACAACATTTGTAAAAAACATAAAATTACACTTGATTTTAACGCCGATATATATTATAATATTTGAGCGTTAAAAAATCATATGCTATCGAGATGTGGCTCAGTTTGGTAGAGCGCTGCGTTCGGGACGCAGAGGCCGCAGGTTCAAGTCCTGTCATCTCGACCATAAAAACAGACCCCTGCTTTTGTAGGGGTCTGTTTTTATGATTTAAGGTTTAGACAGGACTTGAACCTGCATCGTCCATGTTTTGCGAAGCAAAACGGACATATGATTGAAGTGAAGACTGACAAGGCTTGCCTTGTCAGGTCCTGTCATCTCGACCTTATAAAAACAGTTTTGTCTATTTTCCAACTTTTATATTTATGTAATAAAAATCATTCAGGACTTGAACCTGCAATCGTCCTTGTTTTGCGAAGCAAAATGTTCAGTTGACGACCTTTTAATTTTTCTGTTATTGTACGCTCTGTGTTTGTTTGCGTCGTTCGGCAAGCTCGGTTTCGACAATTCTGCGCTTTTCGGGCGTGTAGTTGATGAACAGCAACGGAATAATATACAAAAAGCTCGCAACTGCGGGTGTGAGAATTACAAGAGGCCATATCCATTTGTCAAATGCCGCAGTCTGCGTACCGATAAACACCGTCGCTTCATCGGGGACAGCGACATATTTGAGCAGATGAAGAGCGAGCGTTGCAAGACCCGCCGTAATTCCCGAGGAAATCTTTGTAAACGAGGTCTGCATTGAAAATGTGATACCCTCGGTACGCTTGCCTGTTTTCCATTCCATATAATCGATACTGTCGCAGAAAATCGAAGTTTGTGCTATCGACTGTGCGCCCATTGGAATACAGCCGAGACCGATAAGTGCAAGTGATACCCAAAGATTCTTACCGTCATAGCCGACAAAGTATGCGATAATACGCACAACCACATTACACGCCTGCATAAAGATAAGGGCGTTTACATAGCCGTTGAACAGTTTTTTTAGCTTGTCTGCAAAGATCATACCGATAAATCCGGGCAAGCCCGTTATCATGGCAAATATTGTGGTAAGACCGAGTGCGCCTATAAGTCCGCTTCCAATAGGCGGTATTTCATACTTGAAGAAATATGTAACAAGGTTGCTTCCGAAGCCGAGAGCGCCGAGCAGATTTGCGAGCGTTACAAGCAAAAGCATCTTGTTTTTGAAGAGCAGTGAAAAGCTTTCCCACAAGGTTTCCTGCTGCTTTTCACGCACGACAAGAACTCTTTCCTGTGCCTGATACGCGCGGCGGCTTATCATAGCTCCGCCGAGACCCAGGATGATTGCGAACACAAGCGTCATAAACGCCATGGAGTTGCCGGAGGACTTGACTATCATTTCAAGCACCATCGGAACGCCCATACTGAACGCACCGTAGAAGCATGAGCCTACCGTTCTTGCCCATTTGACAAAATTGTCTCTTTCGTCGGTGTCGGGAGAAACGCTGGAGGTGATACCCCATATCGCTACATCCTGCATTGTGTATATAAGGTCCCAGCATATATACATTATTACAAAATAAGCTATGCGAAGCCACAAGAGGCTTTCCTTGGTTGAGAACACAACGAAGAGAAGCACCGTGAAAATTCCCACGGGCAACGGTGTGTAGCGTAGGAACGGGCGGAGCTTTTCGCCGTTTTTGAAAGTGTGTTTGTCAATCATTGAGCCGACAATAGGGTCGTTTATTCCGTCCCAAACCTTCATCACAATCAAAAGGACGGAAACGACAATAGCCGGAAACATTGCAATATCCGTCATAAAGTATGTGAAGAAAGAGCCGCCTATGAGTGAATAGACGAGGTTTTGACCTGCAAGGCCGGTGTAGTAACTGACCTTTTCTTTTTTGCTTATGTACTTCATATTTAACCCCCTTGAAAAATAATCTGTAAGTACATTGTACCACATAATCAACAAAATTTTAATATTTTTATTTTCGAGATTGATATTGATTTAACAAAAATACTAATATATAATATAAGTTGGTGATTTTTGATGGGGAAGACAACTATTCTGGCAGTTGCCGGAAAGGGAGGAGTCGGAAAGACTTCAATTTCTGCGACTATTGTCAGATGCCTTGTTGAAAGGTATCCCGACAAGCGCATACTCGCAATCGATGCCGACCCTGCCGTAGGGCTTGCCACGGCGTTGGGTATTGATGTCGGAATTACGATAGACGACATAAGAAAAGAAATCGTTAATTCCGTTGACGCGGGCGACACGAGGACTGCTATCGAGCTTTTGGGCGAGGCTAAGTACAGAATATTCGACGCCTTGGTCGAAACCGACGGATTTTCGTTCATAGCAATCGGCAGACCCGAGAGCGCAGGCTGTTACTGTAAGATAAATTCTTATCTCAAAGAGGTTATTTCGCTTGTCTCAAACGAGTTTGACTTTGTTGTTATTGACGGCGAGGCGGGCATTGAGCAGATTAACCGCAGGGTTATGGAAAAGGTAACGCATCTGCTTTTAATTACCGATCCGAGCAAAAAGGGCTGTCAGGTAATCAACACCATAAAGAGCGTTGCGGACTCGCTTGTTATGTACGAAAAAACGGGAGCGATTGTCAACCGTATAACCGACGAGTCGCTTCTTAAATATATCGACACAAACGGTATTGAGGTTTTGAGCTTTATCGGCGATGATAAAAACCTTACCGAGTTCGACATAAAAGGGGAGAATGTTTTCAAACTTCCCGAAAATTCAAATGTAGTTACGGGCGTTAAAAGGGCGCTTGAGAAACTGGAGGTATTAGGGTGAAGGACTTAAAGCATTTAATTTACTTTGAGAACCTGCTGCAAGAGGCTAAAAACGAGCTTGTTGACGAGGCTATCAAAGACGGTAACAGGGCTGTGGCATACACCTGTTATCACATTCCCGAGGTATTGCTCAATGTGGGCAACTGCTTTTCGGTGCGTCTGAGAGCGCCGAGGACGGGTTCTCTTGACATTGCCACATATTATATGAGCTCGTATCTTTGCGGATACTCGAAGGCTCTTTTGGAGAGGGGCATTGAGGGCGGCTATAACTTCCTGTCGGCTCTCATAGGCTCGGAATCCTGCTCTGAAATGAACAGAACATATGAGCATTTCGAGCTTCTGAACCTTGTGGCAAACGATAAGTTCTTTGTTTCGATTTCTGACATTCCGTTCAAGATTGAGCCGCATACTGTTAAGCATTATGTCAATCAGATGCAGACAAAGGTGCTTGACAGACTTCACGAAGTATATGATGTCGATATAAGCGAGGACTCGCTTAGAAAGGCTGTTGCCGAGCACAACGAGGTTTGCCGTCTTATCACCGAAATCGGTGAATACAGGAAAGAGGAAAATCCGAGAATTACGGGATATGAATTCCATGTTATAAACCTTGTTACATATTGTTGCCCCAAGTATCTTATAATTGACAAACTGCGTGAAACCGCAGAGGAACTAAAGACAAGGGTTCCCGACGAAAAGAAAAATTACAGGGCAAAGGTCGTTGTGGTAGGCTCCGAGATGGACGACCCCGACTTTACAAAGCTTATCGAGGAATCTGGCGCACTTGTCGTTGCGGACAGATATTGCTTCGGCTCGCTTCCGGGTCGTGAGGAAATTATGCTTACGGACGACCACAATGTGCTTGAACAGATAGTTCTTCATTATATGCGTACCTGTCAGTGTCCGAGATATATGAGTCAGGACAAGGTAAGGGGCAGAAAAGAATATGTCAGAGACCTTGTAAACAATTATCATGCAGACGGCGTTATTTATGAGCAGATAAAGTTCTGTGAGTATTGGGGATATGAGAGAGCACTTGCCTCTCACATAATGACAAATGAGTTCGGTATTCCGTCTGTTACGGTTGACCGTCAGTATACCGCAAGCGCTTCGGGTCAGTTGAGAACAAGAGTTCAGGCTTTTGTGGAAAGCCTTGAAATTAAAAAGATACAGAAAGACAAGGGGGCGAAATAATGGGATTTTGGGTAAATGAGCCGAAAAATCTCGGCAAGCTTCACAAGGATAAGACAGGCATACTCAAGCACCGTGAGTGGAGAGGTCTGCGCGATACGATGTATGATTATTACCGTTGGCTTATAACCTGGAAAAGCATAATCGTTATGGCACTCAAGGCTCCCGTGTCCACGGTAAAGGGTATATGGAACTACCGCTGGATGGCTTCGTACCTTTCCGCTCCCGCATGGGTTGACAGACACACCGAGGGCTTGAGAGGCACACATTTGCGCATCGCCCATCTCCATTTCTACGGTATGGTAAAGCCCGTAACGGATATGATTCGTTATTCGCTCACAAACGACAAGCATTTCCACAAGCACTCAAAGATGAGCGATAAGACAATACTTGTCGATGAGATTTTCTCTTCGGAGTTTACGGCAGGCTTCCCGGGAATTCACGACATTCATGTTTCGACGCTCCCGATTTTCCTTACATCAATGGTTGACCAGCAGATAACGCCGCACTACCTTGACATTACGGAAAGCTACGGCGTTCCCGCAGATGTTTGCCCCTTGCCGTCGGCTGAGGCTGGCGTTGCGATTAACGACGACTATCCAATGCTCGGCAAATGTGCGCTGACCTGTAATATGCCGTGCGACGGTTCGGTAATCAATTCGAGCTTTATCGACAGAAGGTTTAATGTTCCGACTCATCCGATAAATGTACCGCTCCGCTACAACGGCGAGGATGTTCAGCAGTATGCGGTTGACGAGGTTAAGTCGGCTATCAAGTTTGTTGAGGAGCAGATGGGCGTCAAGTTCGATTGGGACGCTTTCTTTGCCGCAATGAAGAGATATAACAAGCAGCTTGAATACGAAATGATGAAATGGGATATAAACAAGACCGATTATCCGCAGATGACGGGCGCTACATTCTGGCTTTACAGACTGTTCTATTTCCACATTTCCGGCGGTATGAACTCGCTTTATACCAAGATTGACAAAAAGGTCAACAAGCTTATGATGAAGGGCTACGAGAAGCACGAAATGGTTTCAAAGGCAATGCGCCACAGAGCTATCGTCTGGTCGTGTCCCGCAAACTATTACACGAGCCTTGCAAACTGGCTTGAAAACTGCTGGGGCGTAAATGTCGTAATGGATATGGAAACTATGATCTCCTATATTATGTACGACACCTCAGACAAGGAAAAAGCGCTTCAGACTTACGCAAAAACACTTCAGCGCACCACGATGAGAAAGCATACCAAGGGCGGCTATCAGAATGTTGTCGATGAGCTTTGGAGAATTGTCGACGAGTTCAACGCCGATATGGTTATTATGTATGATCAGATTTCCTGCAAGGGTATGGACGGACTTGTCGGTATTTTCGACGACCAGGCAAGGGAAAGAAATATCAGCTTTATCTGGGTTCCGCAGGACCTTATGGACCCGAGAACAATCTCAAGAAGAGATATGCGTGAGAACATAAACAAGTATATGACAACGGTTTTGGGCGAGGAGCCCGTTGACCCGACTCTTGTCGATTTTGACGATACAATGGCTTGGTAAAGGAGTAAATGAATATGAAATATTTCGGCGGATGCGATGTAGGAAGTACCTACGCAAAATGTGTAATTCTTGATGAAAACGGCAAAATGGTTGCGGATGCAACCGTAAGAAGTAAAATCAATCCCGTGCAGAGTGCGGAGCTTGCGCTCGGCGAGGCTATCTCAAAGGTTGACGGCTTGAATTCGGCAGACGAGTTGGCTTACCTTATCGGTACCGGCTACGGCAGAAACAAGGTTCCGTTTGCCGATGAAAACATATCTGAGATAAGCTGCCATGCAATGGGAGTACATGTTACAAACCCCGATGTAAAGGCGATTATCGACATCGGCGGTCAGGATGTCAAGGGCATTGCAATCGATAAGGACGGCACTGTTAAGAACTTTGCCATGAACGATAAATGCGCCGCAGGTACGGGCAGATTTTTCGAGGCTATGGCAAACGCCTTTGAAATGAGCCTTCCCGATTTCTGTAAGCTTTCGCTTGAAGCGAAAAACACCATTCCGATTACCGCTCAGTGTACCGTTTTTGCGGAGAGCGAGGTTATTTCGCTTGTCGGCGAGGGTAAACCCATGGACGAGATTGCGGCAGGTATTCAGCTTGCTGTTGCAAAGCGCTGCTTCGTAATGGCTAAAAAGGCTGGCGCTACCGATTCGATTACTCTTACAGGCGGCTGTGCTAAAAACGAGGGACTTAAAAGAGCGATTGAAAAGGTACTCAAAATCAAGGTGGTTGACCTTTCAATTGACCCACAGCTTATGGGCGCTCTCGGCGCTGCCGAGTATGCAAGACAGAAAGGATTGGCAAAGAATGATTAAAGCATTGATAATTATCGCAATTGTCCTTGTCTGCCTGTTTGTTCTTACATTTACGGTTTATTTCTTTAACCTTGATATGAAGCTTGTGCGCGTCATTTACGACAAGCTTGACAAGCACTATGACAATCTTGAAAAGGACAAAAAACTTTAATGAAATTATATGACGGTTATATCTCCCGTATTAAAGAGCTTTGCGGCGGCTTTCCGGACGCAAAAACGCCTTACGGTAAGCCGAAGCTTAAATGCGCCGACAAAAACGATGTGCTTTTTCTTAAAGACACGGCGTATGAGCTCGGCGGTTCTCAGCAAAAATGCGTGAGCACGCTCGCTGTTACGGACGGTATGAAATTTGACAATGTTACCCGACTTATCGGCAGGGATATTACGGAAATTTCTTCCGATTGCCCGTTTGCGAAAATCGTACTGCTTGAAATCGGAAATATTGACGACAACAACGCTTTTGACGCCGTAAAAAGCCTTGAGCACCTGCGTTACCGTGTGTGTCCCGAGGGCTTCATGGCAAGGGCGTCGGCGCTGAATATGCGTGAGCAGATAAGGGTTTCAAAAAAGACCGTTAAGAAAAAGTTTTCCTTTGCGGATTTCGGAAACGCTCTTATTGCGGAATATCTTAAAATGCCCAATGTCAAAAGTGTTGAGATTATACTTATAACCGACTCATCGTTTGATTACGGCGCCCTCGGCGAGGTTGCGGAGAAAATCAAAGATACCACTTCCGCATTAAACCACATTTTCGACAACATTCTCTTTGACTGTAAAAACTGTAATCTTAAAGAGATTTGCGATGAGGTCGAGGGAATGAAAGAGCTGCATATGAAACAAGCGGCAAAATAGTAGAAAAATCCGTGGGAAGCTACGGATTTTTTTGCATTCGTCGGCAAAATATGCTATACTGTTATCCGAAATCGGAAAGGGTGATATAAATGTCAAAATGGGACAGAGATTATCTTGAACTTTGCAGAAAAATACTTTCGCAGGGGACAGAGGTTGAGAACAGAACCGGCACCAATTCCGTTAAGGTTCCGTCTCATCATTTCAGCTTTGATTTATCCGAGGAATTTCCCGTGCTTACCACAAAACAGCTTTTTATCAGACAGGCAGTACTTGAAATGCTCTGGATTTATCAGGCACAGTCAAACGATGTGCGTTGGCTTCGGGAACGCAATGTAAACATTTGGAACGAGTGGGAAATCGACGAAAACGGATTTTGGAACGCTGTGCAGCTGCTTCCCGATAAGGACGGCAAGCTCGTTAAGACCGAGGTTCACAAAAATTTCGGCAGGGAATATGCGCATACTATCGGTACGGCTTACGGCTATATAGTCAACAAATTCCAAATGACCCAAGCCCTTATTGACAAGATAAAAAATCATCCCGAGGATAGGCGTATGATAATGACTCTCTGGCAAAACGATTATCTTGATACGGCAGTTCTGCCGTCCTGCGTATGGTCGAGCGAATGGGATGTTACAGACGGCAGATTAAACGCCTGGGTGCATCAGCGTTCGTGCGATGTACCGCTCGGACTTCCGTTCAATGTCACGCAGTACGCCACGCTTTTGTGTATGCTCGCACAGGTTTGCGGATTGAAGCCCGGCACGCTTGATTGGAGCATCAAGGACGCTCATATTTATGTCAATCAGATTGACGGCATTAAGGAGCAGATACGCCGACAGGACGAAAACGGCGACCTGCCCGCACCCAAGCTTTGGCTCAATCCCGAGGTTGACGATTTCTTTAAATTCGACAACTCGGCAGAATGTAAAGATGTAAAGCTTATTGATTATCAGCATATGGGAAAAATATCCTTCCCCATTTCGCAGTAAAGAGGTATGTATGGCAATTTCGATTATAGCCGCAATAGGCAAAAACAATGAGCTCGGCAAAAACAATGAGCTTATCTGGCATTTCAAAGAGGATATGAAGTTTTTCCGTGAAACCACGACGGGAAACACCGTGCTTATGGGCAGAAAAACCTTTGAGTCGCTGCCGCACGCTCTTCCCAACAGGAGGAATGTTGTCATATCGTCCGATAAAAGCTACACAGCCGAGGGAGCCGAGGTCTTTCACGGCGTTGACGAGGCTTTGAAAGCGACCGAAAACGACAATGTTTTTGTCATCGGCGGCGGTATGATATATAAGGAGCTTTTACCGCTTTGCGATAAGCTTTATCTTACCGAGATTGACTCGGAATGTTCTGATGCCGATGTTTATTTTCCGCAATTTGACAAAAGCGGATATTCAGCCGAAAAGCTGACTGATTTTACGGTTGACGGCATACATTTTTCGCATATTGTTTACAGTAAATGATACAATAAAATAAAAAGGAGACAATAATTATGGAAATTGTTAAAGTAGATGTCAATAACTTCGCTTCCGAAGTTACAAAGAGCGATATGCCCGTGCTTTTGGATATTTATGCCGATTGGTGCGGACCGTGCAAAATGCTCGCACCAGAGCTTGAAGCGTTTGCGAGTGAGACAGACGATGTCAAGGTGTGCAAGCTTAATGCCGACGAAAGCGGCGACCTTGCCACAATTTACGGCGTAATGTCGATTCCCACGCTTTTGCTTTTCAGGGACGGCAAGGAAATTGCCCGTCATGTAGGCGGTTGCGAAAAGCAGGATATAGCTGATTTCTGCAGCAATAATCTTTAATGTGACACAGAAGGCAACGGCAGAGCTTCCGCATGAAGGTTTTGCCGTTGTTTTTATTAGCTGTTATAAAAAGAGATTTTTATGAATTTTCCAAAAAAGCATTGTGTTATGAAACACATGTGATATAATAATATAAATAATAAATCGGCATTGAGCCGAAAATATTTTAATCATCGCACCTCGGTTTGACAATGTATCAATATGCCGACTGCAAAGGGAGATGAAGCCGTGGCGCAACGGATTTTTGAAGCCGGAGAAGAAAAAATTGCCGATGTACTCGGCTTTGTGGAAGGGGAGCTTGAAAAGGCTTGCTGTCCGCCAAAGATAATTAACTCCGTTTGTGTAGCAATAGAAGAAATTTTTGTCAATATCGCACATTACGCTTATCCCGAGGGAGGCGGAACCGTAAAGATATCTGTCGAAATAAACGAATCCGCACGAACAGCGATTTTTACCGTTATTGACAGCGGAATTGCATTTGACCCGTTAAAAAAGAATGACCCCGACATAACTCTTCCTGCCGAGCAAAGGAAGATCGGAGGTCTCGGAATATTTATTGTGAAAAAGACAATGGATTCACTCGGTTACACCCGTGAAAACGGTGAGAATATACTGACCATGACAAAAAACTTTGAAAGTTGAGGAGAATTATGACAATAACCACTGAACAGACAAACGAAAAGATGACAATGCACATTTCGGGAAAGCTTGATATTATAACGGCTCCCGATTTGGAAAAGGCGATTAACGAGCTTCCGGAAGAGATAACGGAGCTTGTGCTTGATATGACCGAGTTGGGATACATTTCTTCTGCCGGACTTCGCGTGCTTCTCGGAGCACACAAAAAATTTGAAAACAAAGGTTCAATGAAGCTTATCGGCGTTTGCGACGAGGTAATGGAAATTTTTGAAATGACAGGCTTTGCCAACATTTTGGTTATTGAATGATAACATTTCAATTTTTATAAGGTTGGGGTGCGAATAATATGTTCAAAAACAAAGCGTTCAAATTTATCTGTCTGCTTCTTGCTTTTACGGTGATTTTGCTCAGTGCGGTTGCCTGCGGTAAGGATACGGTTGATAAGAACGACGGGCAGGAGAAAACAACTTTGACAGCTACCGTGTCCAAGGATCCGAAATTCGATTCGGCGGTTCTCAGTCTGACGGCAGATGATTTCACAAATGCGGGTTTCTCTTTCGGTGACAGCTTCAATGTGGAATTTGATAACGGATGTACTCTTACGGATGTGCCGTATTATAACGGATATTATGTTAAAACAGGCGATCCTGTAATTGTTGCTTATCCGAAAAACGAATATGTTCTCATTGCCAAAAACAACCGTGATTTTTGGACTCCCGAAAATCTTACCGACGGATGCACGGTTAAAATAACTCTTAATACCGCAAAGAAATATATTGCAACCTTTGAGGCGCTCGGACAAAGCTATTCAACGGACAGAAGTACATATGATTCCGATGAGGCTTTTGCAAATTTCAGAGCTCTTTCAGGCGGAAATATGAAGGATAACTTCATTTACAGAGGCGCTTCTCCCGTAGATAACAGCAGAAGCCGTGCGGCGATTACCGACTCTATTCTCAAGAAAACGGGAATTGTGTGTATAATTGACTTGGCGGATTCTCAAACCGATATGAATGAATATATTGAAGCGGAGAATTTTAGTTCCGAATATTCAAAAGCGCTTTATGAGAAAGGAAATACGGTTTTGCTTTCAATGAGCGCAAATTACGATTCCGAAGCATACAAGGCAAGCGTTGCGCAGGGTATGAGACATCTTTTACAGTATGGCGGTCCTGCATACATTCATTGTATGGAGGGAAAGGACAGAACCGGATTTGTATGTATGCTTCTTGAAGCTCTTGTCGGTGCCGATTACGATGAAATGTGTGCCGATTATATGAAAACCTATGAGAATTATTACGGTATTACCAAAACAGGAACTCCCGAGCGATACGATGCCGTTGTTTCACTGTATTTTGATTCATTTGCAGAATACCTTTTAGGTACAAGTGATGCGGACGCTCTGAAGTCTGCCGATTACACACAAGCGGCAAAAAGTTATTTGCTTGATTGCGGTATGTCCGAATCCGAAATACAACAGTTAATAATGCTTTTATCAAAATAATAAAAATCAATGATAGTTTTGTTCAGCTCTCCTTAAATCGGAGGGCTGATTTTTTTGAATATCTATAATTTACAAAAGCATTGAAGAAAAATTTTTATTATGATATAATAATATAAAATCGCTTAGGGAGACCTTAGGATGGAAATTATTATAAACATATATATGCTTGTATGTGCTTGCATCGGATTTATC
>CAVFQD010000054.1:0-11756 GCA_963624605.1 Eshraghiella crossota
TTCGGCGTAGGCGACCCGATAACGAGAGAACAGGCTTGCAAGATTTTCTATAGCTATTGCAAAGGTTCTGTTTCGGGCAACACTTCGGCAATACTTGCAAATTATCCCGACGGCGGCAATGTAAGCGATTGGGCAAGAACGGCAGTTGCGTGGGCGGCAGAAAATCATGTTGTCGGCGGCAACGGAACACTCAATCCTGCCGGCAACGCCAACAGAGCTGAAATGGCACAGATTATTATGAATATGTCAAATAATGATATTCTTTGATTGATGTTATAAACAACAAACTCACGCCCTGAACGGATTTCCGTTTGGGGTATGAAATTATATATCAACCGTAGGGACAGGGCTCGCCCCTGTCCGCAAGAAATTATAAATAAGTCATATTGGTGGACAGCCGCAAGGGCTGTCCCTACGGGGTATGGTGTTATGTTTTCAGTTTTATATTAACCGTAAATTATGATGAACCGACAAACTATCCGACGGCGGAAATTTACTTCCGTCGTATTTGTATGAAATTTTCAGAAAGGCTTAGCAAAGCTGTACGCTGCCAGCGTATTGTGATATAAGAAAAATATATCTATAATATATAGCATGAAAAGTATAAAGGATTACATAAAGCAGTGCGAAAAAAAGCAATGGTTAATAATGATTACAATCGGTGCGGTTATAGTCGCATCGACAATTTCTCTCGTGTTGATAAGGCATCATTTGCATAAAAGTACGCCGTATGAAGCGACAACATATATATCGACAGAAGAGAGCACGACACAGATCGTTACGGAACAGCTTCAATCGGTCTCTGAAACCGAAGTGACGGAAACATCGGCTCCCTCGACTAAGAAAAATCCTCCAAAGGTTAAGCCTGTAGGAACTACCGTTCCTGTCGAAAAGGATGAGGCGCCGATAACCGAAAAAACGGAGCAGCCGTCGATTGATTATTCAAGTAACAGCTTGAAGCTGTTAAATGTACCGTATATCAACCAAAACGAAAAATATCCCACAGGCTGTGAAAGCGTGAGTGCGGTTATGGCACTGAAATATGCCGGATATAATATTTCGCCTGAAAATTATATAGATAATCACTTGCCTAAAGGTACAAAGCCTTTTTATGATTCAACCGGAAATATGTTTGGCGATGACCCGAGAGAATGCTTTTTGGGGAATCCTTACGCAAAAAACGGATGGGGATGCTATGCGCCTGTCATTCAAAAAGGACTGAATGAGGTTATAGACCATTCAAGGCATAAGGTGTTGAATGTAACGGGTAGCACGATGAGCGGGCTGTGTAAAAATTATATTGATAACGATTATCCTGTAATAATATGGGCGACTCAGGGAATGTCTGCGCCGAGGACTGGTAAAACATGGTATTTTCTTGATAAAGAAGGGTCCTTTACATGGATATCTCCCAATCATTGCTTGTTGCTTGTGGGATATGATGACGGCGGCTATTATTTTAACGACCCGCAAACCGACAAAAATTACAGATACGAAAAGAACATTGTCGAAAGCAGATTTGCTTCTCTCGGAAAGCAGGCGTTGGTAATTGTAAAATATGTTCCGCCGACCACGGAAACAACGACCGCAGAAGCTTCGCAGGAGACGGTTCTTTCGGAAACCTCGACACAGGAAGCAACGCAAGAGACTGTTACGGAAAAAAGCGCCGAGCCGACTGCTTCCGCAACTGAACTGATATAGGAGAGAGACTGTTCAGCATTTCATTTCAAAAAACAACCCTCCTTGGCTGAGAAATCAACCGAGGAGGGATTTGGCTGAGTGTTCATAAGGAAGTATTGGTTTCTCGCATAAAACTTCATTATGCCTTTGTCGGAAAGCCTTGCTGTGTTCAGTTCTGCTTTTGGACGATTTTGTACTCGTCGTACGGGTTGTAGTACGGACATTCAAAATTCGAATAGCTTAAAAATCTTGCGGTTTCGTCCTCGTCGAGGTCGATTTCACACTCGTAGCAGTCATACTCTTCGTCATATACATAATAGGCGCAGCATTCGCAACGAGTTAATTTTTTATTTTGCTCCGACATCGGCTTTACCTCTTTTCGTGATATTCTTTTTCGGTGTTTACATTCCATATATCGGACTTGTCCGTTTTGCCCGTGAGGATATTGTTTACCGTCTCAAAGGCGGTCATCATAGAGTGGTCCATATTGTTGTAGCGGTGCTGTCCGTTCCTGCCCACACAGTAAAGATTTTCATATGAGTTGAGGTAATCTATCACAACAGGCAGCTCGTTATAGGTGTCAAAATAAGCGGGATATGCCTTTTTGACCTGTTCCCTGTGCGAGAAAAGAATTTCGGTGTCGTCCGATATTACGCCGATTTTTTCAAGCTCCTTTACAGCGTAATCGACGCAGTCGCTTTCGGACATATTCCAAAATCCGTCGCCCTCGTTGCAGAAGTATTCGAGCCCGAGCCACACTGTGTTTTCAACATCCTTTACAAGATAGCTTGACCAGTTGTTGAAAATCTGTATTCTTCCGAGCTTTACGGAGTCGTCCTGAACATATATCCAACAGTCCGGAATTATATCCGAAACGGTTTTTATATCAGTTTTATTCTTTATCGCAAGACGGTTAACAAGCAAGCCTACCGTGACGAAATCTCTGTAAGGCAAGCCGTTTGCAACAGACCTTACGCCGCTTGGCACAACCGACGGGTCAAAGCCGTTTATCAAATCCTTAACGGGCATAGAGGAGATGAAAATATCGCCGCCGTATTCTTTTCCGTTTGCCGTGACGGAGACGATTTTTCCGTCCTTAGTATTTATGCTTTTAACCTCGGCGTTGAGAACGATTTTTCCGCCGAGCTTTTTTATTTCCTCTGCGGCTGTTTCCCAAAGCTGACCCGGACCGTATTTCGGATACTTGAACTCCTCAATCAGCGAGGTTTCGTCGCTCTTTTTGCCTTTTGAAAGAGCATTTTTTATAACCTCTCTTATTGAAATTCCCTTGACCCTCTGCGAGCCCCAATCGGCGGAAATTTCCGACGGGTGGCGACCCCAGAGCTTTTCGGTATAGCCCTCGAAAAACATTGAATAGAGTTCTCTGCCGAAGCGGTTTATATAGAAATTTTCAAGCGAGGTTTCGTCCTTTTTGAATACTGCGGAGTTAAGATAACTGAACCCTGCCCTTACCGTTCTTGCAAAGCCGAGATTGATAAGCGTCTGCGCTTTGAGCGAGACGGGATAATCAAAGAATTTTCCGAGATAATATATCCGTGAGACCCTTTGGCGGAGAAGCATTACCCTGTCCTCGGCTTCGGGGTCGGGTCCGTTGGGCGAAAGAGCCTTTTCACGGTGCAAAAGGCTGTCATCAAATGACGGCTTGCCCTGCATTTGCATAAGACTTGCCCACCATTTGTTTACATTTTCGTCCTTTGAAAAGAAACGGTGTCCGCCGAGATCCATACGGTTTCCCGAACAGTTTACGGTCGCGGAAATTCCGCCTATGCGGTCGCTTCCTTCAAGCACGGTAACGCTGTATTCCCCACGGGCTTTGCGCAACAGCTCAAGCCCTGCGGTAAGCCCTGCCGGACCTGCGCCGATGATAACGACTTCTTTCATATTTCACCTCGGTTTTTACTGCTCCAGAAGATATAATCGGAAATTAGGACCGCCCTTGTAAACGACGCCTCTGCGCCGCCGATTTTTACGGGCGGAGCTATTAGAAAATACTCGCCGCTTTTTGCATTTTCAAGATTCAAGCCTTCAAGAATAGCAATGTTCGCATTGAGGAGCGTTCTGTGGGTGCTTCCGTCGGAGTCGGGGACTTCTACGGTTACGCCGTCTGTTCCGACAAGCTCGTAACCGAGGTGCGCCATAACCTCAGCGCCTGTGCAATGGATAAAAGCCCTGCCCTTGGATTTTATAAGCACGCGCTTGCAATCCCTCGGGAAATATTCTTCGACAAGCCTGCCTGTTATTATTCCCTCGGAGACCTCGATAACCTTGCACGGTCCGATGAATTTTTCAAGAGGCAATTTGTCTACGGAGTCTGCGTCCGGCACAAAGTGTAACGGGGCGTCGATATGCGTTCCGTTATGTAGACAGGCGTCAAGAACGCTCAAATTGTAATATGAGTCGGGAGAGATTTCCCTGACCCTTTTTATTTCGGGAATCGGGTCGCCCTCATACACCTCAGCTGTAAGCAAATCGTTTGAAATATCAATGATTTTCATTTCTTTTCCGCCTTTTCACACATATATAATATAGTATATCAATTAACCTGCTTTGTCAAATCACGGAAAGCAGGCTTTTACGACCTCTTTCTCCAAAATTTCGTATTTTTCAGGGCACTCAAGCTCCTGTAAATAACGGCATAGCTCGTTATCCTTTTCCATGGCGTCGTAAAGGGCAAACACGGCTGTATCTATAAGCTCGTCTTTGAGCTCCTCGTTACAGCCGAGCTTTTCGATAAAATACGGCGGTGCGGGGCGTTTTAGGAATCGCTTTACGGAAATTTCTCCGCTCTCGGAGCAACGGTACGGATGATAATCGTTTTCACACACTATGGCAAGCGATAATTCCGGAACGCACAGATGCTCCGAAAATTCGGGACACAGGGAACAGACAAATTTTTCCGTGCTCTTTCCGCATTGGCAAAATGCGGAGGAAAAGCCGTTTATCAACAGTGAGGCGGTATATTTTGCGCAGTCGCATACCGTGTAGACATCGGAACATTTTTCCGCTATCGACTCAAAGCAGGTGTGAACGCCCCACGAGGTAACATTGCCGAGGGTAAGTACACTTTCGTTTCCTGCTTCGGGGGTCTGCCGAAGCCCGTTGCGCTGAACAAAGCGGAGAATATAGTTGAGAACCCTTGCCTTATTTGTGAACCGTGAAAATATTTTTGCCGTTTCACGGGAGATTACGGCGGCGGAGTTTTCGCATTTTGCGGCATCGGATATGTAAAGCCGGCGTTGCACTTTCAGCTTTTCAATTACGGAAAAATCGGGCGACGGATAGTAAATTTTATCGGCGTTTATTGTAACGGCATCGGGAAATTCAGATAAATCGGGAATAATATCCTTGTCGGCAACAAGCGTTTTTCGGTTTTTGATATATACGGCGCACAGCTTGTCATAGTCGTATTTTGACAGGAATTTAAGGCAGGAAAGACCTTGCTTCTCGGCACGCGAGACAACGCTTGAGATAAGACGGTGCCTTAGGAATGAGCTTTCGGAGCTTATCACAACGGCGGCGGTTATTCCGTTAGGTTCGTTTTTAAGTTTTTTCGGAACGTCAAAATCAAAAAAGCAATTCATACTGAGCCCTCCCGAAATATCCTATTCTAAAATGTAAAATGCGGTTACCGCGAAATTTTGAAGATAATGTTAAATTTTGACTGTTTTATTTGACATATCAGAGGAGGTGGGGTATAATAGCCTCGCAAATAAAACAAACAATATATTTTACACAAGGAGTGGAAAAATATGCCATTGGTAACAACGACAGAAATGTTCAAGAAAGCATATGAGGGCGGTTACGCTATCGGTGCTTTCAATGTAAACAATATGGAGATAATTCAGGGAATCACAAGAGCGGCTAAGAAGCTTGACGCTCCCGTAATTCTTCAGGTGTCCTCGGGCGCAAGAAAGTACGCTTCTCACGGCTATCTCGTAGCTATGGTTAAGGCTGCGGCTGAGGAAACAGGTCTTCCGATTGCTCTCCATCTCGACCACGGCCCCGATTTCGAAACCTGCAAGGCTTGCATCGACGGCGGCTTTACTTCGGTTATGATTGACGGCAGCTCTCTTCCCTATGAGGAAAATGTTGCTCTTACAAAGATGGTAGTTGAATATGCTCACGCTCACGGCGTAGTTGTTGAGGGCGAGCTCGGTACTCTCGCAGGCGTTGAGGACGAGGTTGTCGTTGAATCCGGCAAGGAATCCTACACAAATCCCGATCAGGTTCTTGACTTCGTAACGAGAACAGGCGTTGACTCGCTTGCTATCGCTATAGGTACTTCTCACGGCGCATACAAGTTTAAGCCCGGTCAGAAGCCTCAGCTTCGTTTTGACATCCTTGAAGAGGTTGAAAAGAGACTTCCCGGCTTCCCGATCGTTCTTCACGGCGCAAGCTCGGTTAACCAGGACGATATCAAGACAATCAATCAGTACGGCGGAGAAATGCCCGACGCTATCGGTATCCCCGAGGATATGCTTCGCAAGGCTTCTTCAATGGCTGTATGCAAAATCAATGTTGACTCGGACATCCGTATCGCAATGACCGCTGCTCTTCGTAAGCATTTTGCAGAGCATCCCGCAGATTTCGACCCGAGAAAGTACCTCACTCCCGCAAGAGACGCTATTGAGGGTGTTGTTACTCACAAGATTGAAACCGTTCTCGGTTGTGCAGGCAAGGCATAATTGTCCTAAAATCAATAAAATTCAGAGCTGTAATCACGCATTACGGCTCTGTTTTTTTATAATTCTGCCGACGATTAAAAAAATATTAAAAAGGGCTTTTAATTTGCCTTGATTGGTGGTATAATAACAACGATAATGTGGAATTTTATCTGCGAAAGCATTTACATAATTGAAGTGTGAAAAATCTTAGATTAGGGAGTGAACCGTCTTTGGATAAGTTTGTTATAACCGGCGGTCATCCGCTGAAGGGAGAAGTTACCGTCAGCGGTGCAAAAAACGCAGTAGTGGCAATTCTTCCTGCGACCATTCTTGCTAAAGATGTTTGCAGAATTGAAAATATACCGAATATAAGCGATGTTACCGCCATGATTAACATCTTGAACATCATGGGTGCTAAAATCAAATACATCAACAAAAATACTATTGAGATAGACACAAGGTTCATCAGCTCTTATGTCGTTGAGCACGAGCTCTCAAAGCAGTTGAGGGCGTCATATTACCTTATCGGAGCATTGCTCGGCAGGTTCAACCGTGCAGAGGTTGCAATGCCCGGCGGTTGCTATCTCGGCGTACGCCCCATAGACCAGCATATCAAGGGCTTTGAGGCTCTCGGCGCAACCGTTACCATGGAAGAAAACGCTATGGTAAACGCAAGGGCTGACAGACTTTTGGGCAACTCGATTTATCTTGATGTCGTGTCTGTCGGGGCTACAATAAACTGTATGCTCGCCGCAGTCAGGGCAAGGGGACTTACGATAATCGAAAATGCGGCAAAGGAACCGCATATTGTCGACCTTGCAAACTTCCTTAACACAATGGGCGCCGATGTCAGGGGCGCAGGCACGGATGTCATTAAAATTCACGGCGTTGAAAATCTTCACGGCTGTGAATATTCAATTATTCCCGATCAGATAGAAGCGGGAACTTATATGGTCGCCGCAGCGGCAACAAAGGGCGATGTCCTTGTTAAGAATGTAATTCCGAAGCATCTTGAGTCGATAACTGCAAAGCTTGTCGAATGCGGAATTAATGTTGAAGAATACGACGACTCTATAAGAGTAAGCGCCACGGGCAGGGCGGGCAAGTGCAATATCAAAACTATGCCTCATCCCGGTTTCCCGACGGATATGCAGCCCCAGTTTGCGGTGCTTTTAAGCATAGCAAAGGGCACGAGTATTATTTCCGAAAGCGTTTGGGATAACCGTTTCAGATATGCCGAGCAGCTTTCAAGAATGGGCGCACAGATACATGTTGACGGTAAAACTGCGGTTATCGAGGGCGTTGAAGGTCTTAAAGGCGCACCTATCAAAGCCGACGACCTCAGAGCGGGTGCGGCTATGATGATAGCGGGTCTTGTTGCGACCGGCGTTACCGAAATCGAGGATATTCATCATATCGAAAGAGGATATGAAAATGTCGTTGAAAAGCTCCGAAGCCTCGGAGCCGATATTCAGCGAAAGGAATTTCCGGATGAGGACCAAAAGGTTCAAATGGGCGCAGGCTGAGAAAAATCGGAGCCTTCTGTACGGAAGACTCCTTTTTAAGTTATAAATTGTTTAGTGGGGTGTCGTTTTGACTGAATTCGAGAAGCTTGCGGAGCTGCTTTTTCCGCATATAGATAAAACTCCCGAGTATTACGAGGAAAAATATCCGCAGAGGAATCTTAAAGAGGGCGCAAGGGTTACAAGGTTTGCACCGAGCCCCACGGGTTATTTACACATAGGCGGACTTTTCGGTGCGCTTACCGATATTCTTACCGCACAAGCGACGGGCGGCGTTTCAATGCTCAGAATTGAGGACACCGACAAGAAGCGTGAGGTCGGCGACGGCGTTGACGCAATACTTGACGGCTTTGCTTCGTTCGGTCTTGAATTTGACGAGGGCGTTTGCGGCAAGAACGAGGAAAAGGGCGAATACGGTCCTTATACGCAGTCGAAAAGAGTCGAGATTTATCAGACCGTGGCAAAACATCTCGTAAAAGAGGGCAAGGCGTATCCGTGCTTCTGTACGGCGGAGGAGCTCAACGACCTTCGTGAAAAGCAGGAAAAAGAGGGCGCACCGTTTGCGGGATATTACGGGAAATGGGCAAAATGCCGTGAGCTTACATATGAGCAGATTGAGCAGAAAATCAAAGACGGCGAAAAGTATGTTCTCCGCTTCCGCTCGGACGGCGATGAGAACAGACGGGTTTACTTTGACGACATTGTAAGGGGCAAGATTGAGATGCCCGAGAATGTTATCGACGAGGTGATTCTCAAGAGCGACGGTATCCCGACATATCATTTCGCACATGTCTGCGACGACCATTTTATGAGGACGACGCATGTTATCAGGGGCGAGGAATGGATTTCCTCAACGCCGAAGCATATAGCGCTTTTTAAGGCGTGCGGCTTCAAGCTCCCCAAGTATGCGCACACTCCGCAGGTTATGAAAATCGACGAGGTTGACGGTACAAAGCGCAAGTTTTCAAAGCGTAAGGACCCCGAAGCGGCTGTAAGCTACTTCATTGAGCAGGGTTATCCGAGCGAGGGACTTATAGATTATCTTTTGGGACTTCTCAACTCGAATTTTGAGGACTGGAGAAGAGCCAACCCTACCGAAAACGCTCTTAACTTCCCGTTCAATCTTAAAAAGATGAGCCCGAGCGGCTGCCTTTTTGATTTGGTAAAGCTTGCGGATGTCAGCAAAAACGCAATTTCAAAAATGAAAGCGCAGACGGTTTTCGATTATGCGTTTAAGTGGGCAAAAGCTTATGACGAAACGCTTTACAGGCTTTTTGACGAAGATAAACAGAAGGCTGTCGCAATTCTCAACATTGACCGCGAGAACACGAAGCCGAGGAAGGATATTGCAAAATGGTCCGAGGTTCGTGACTATGTAAGCTATTTCTACAACGAGCTTTATAAAGAAAATTATACTCTCCCCGAGAATATTGCTCCCTCGGATGCGGCGGCAATCGTTGCGGAATACAAAAAGGTGTTTGATGCTTCGGACGATAAGCAGGTATGGTTCGACAAGATTAAAGCGTTGTGCGAGCCGCTCGGCTTTACACCGAATGTCAAGGAATATAAGCAGAATCCCGATAATTTCAAGGGCCATGTCGGAGATGTTTCAACCGTAATAAGAATTGCTCTTACCGGCAGGACAAACACCCCCGATTTACATTCAATAATCGCCGTACTCGGCAAGGACGAGGTTACAGCAAGGCTTGAAAAAGCAGAAAAAGAGTTCAAGGAGGAAAAGTGATGGCAGAGGAAATCAAGGCTTCAAACTTTATACACGATTTCATTGACGAAGACCTTAAAGAAGGTGTGTACGACCATGTCCAGACCCGTTTTCCGCCCGAACCTAACGGCTATTTGCACATCGGCCACGCAAAGGCTATTTGCATAAATTTCGGCACAAGCGAAAAGTATAACGGCGTGTGCAATCTCCGCCTTGACGACACAAACCCGTCAAAGGAGGACACCGAGTATGTCGACGCCATAAAGGAAGACATAGAATGGCTCGGCTTCAAGTGGAACAAGTGCCTTTTTGCTTCAAGCTATTTCGATTTTATTTACGAATGTGCGTTGAGACTTATCAACAAGGGTCTTGCCTATGTTGACGATTTGAGCGCGGATGAAATAAGAGAATACAGAGGAACGCTTACCGAAGCGGGTAAAAACAGCCCGTACAGGGACAGAAGCGTTGAGGAAAACCTTGACCTGTTCAAGAGAATGACCGACGGCGAGTTCCCGAACGGAGAAAGAGTTTTGAGGGCGAAGATTGATATGGCTTCGCCGAATATAAATATGAGAGATCCCGTTATTTACAGAATAGCGCACATCTCCCACCATCAGACGGGCGACAAGTGGTGCGTTTATCCGATGTACGACTTCGCACATCCGCTTTCCGACGCAAAAGAGGGCGTTACTCACTCGCTTTGTTCGCTTGAATTTGAAAACCACAGACCGCTTTACGATTGGGTTCTTGAAGCGTGCGACATAGAGCAGCCTCCGAGGCAGATTGAGTTTGCAAGGCTTAACCTCAACTACTGCCTTACAAGCAAGAGAAAGTGTCTTGCGCTTGTAAACGAAGGCATTGTTGACGGCTGGGACGACCCGAGAATGGTAACGCTCAGCGGTATGAGAAGAAGAGGCTATCCTGCGGCGGCAATCCGTGATTTCTGCGACAAGATAGGCGTATCCAAGGCTTATTCGGTTGTTGACATGGGACTTTTGGAGTCCTGTGTGCGTGACGCACTCAATTCCACCGCTCCGAGAGCTATGGCAGTGCTCGACCCCATTGAGCTTGTTATTGAAAACTATCCGGACGGTCAGACGGAGAATATCGAAATCCCCGTTCATCCCGACCACCCCGAACTGGGCACAAGGACGGTTAAATTCTCAAAGCATCTGCTCATTGAGAGCGACGACTTTATGGCAGAGCCCGTAAAGAAGTATTTCCGCCTCTATCCCGGCAACGAGGTAAGGCTCAAGAGCGCATATTTTGTAAAGTGTACACGCTTTGAAACCGATGAGGACGGAAAGCCCGTCAGAATTTATTGCACATACGACCCCGCATCAAAGGGCGGCGAGTCTCCCGACGGCAGAAAGGTAAAGGGCACAATTCACTGGGTCAGCCGCGACGACTGCTTTAAGGCTACCGTCAATATGTACGACCGTCTTTTCAATGTTCCCAATCCCTCGGATGAAACGAACGGAGATTTCAAGCAAAATCTTAATCCTAACTCGCTTGTAGTGCTCAAAGACTGCGCTGTCGAGGGCGGACTCCGTGACGCAAAGCCCGGAGATGTGTTCCAGTTTATGCGTAAGGGATATTTCTGTGTAGATAAAAAGTCTGAAAAGGACGATATGATATTCAACTTGACTGTTGCCCTCAATTCCTCTTGGGGCAAATAAAGGAGAAATGTATTATGAGCGCAAAGAAAGAAAAGAAAAAAATTACCGGTTATGACATCGGGTACAGAGTCGTTATGGCTCTGGCGGCAATATGTGTTCCGATTGCGGCGTATTTTTCAAATTTGATTTATTATGTTGTCGAGTCTCCGCTGTTCAAACTTCTGGCACAGTATCAGGGAGATACAGACGATGATGGCTCTACATACGGCTATCTCGGCATCAAGATGTTTGTTGACGATATTTTGCCGCTGATTAAGGAGTCGTCGGAGAACAAGACAAGCCTTACGTCCCTTTTGAATGAGTTGTCGGACATTAAGATACCGCTTATAGTAACAACTGTTTTCTTCGCACTTGCGATTTTGCTTGCGCTTGCGGTTGTTGTGTCGGCTGTTGCTTCAAACAACAGAAAGGTTCATTTCGGAATTTCGACAGCCGGCTTGGTTTCGGTTATCGCAATGTTTATTTC
>CAVFQD010000055.1:0-11728 GCA_963624605.1 Eshraghiella crossota
GCTTTCAAGCGCAAATTCAATTTAAGCCCAAACGAGTATAAAAAAGCATATAAAAATTAAAGTAATTACTTATTCTCTGTGATGCTTGTAGTAAAAAATAAACTTAATGATAAATAAACTGTTGACATTATAAAAGCACGGGTATATAATCAAGAAAAATTAAAGCTGTCTCGGCTGATGAAGACTATAAATTTTGCTGTTTCTGAACACAACAGTAAGGTTTATAGTCTTATTTTTTAGGCGGTAATAAAATGAAATTCAGGAAATATTCGATTAAAACGCTTATTGTTATTGCGGGCTCAATCATATCCGCATACGGAATTACGCTTGCAATAGGCGCAGGCTTCGGAGGCGCAACGCTTGCGATACTGTGGCAGGGCTTAACAAATGTAACGGGTATGAGTATAGGTACAGCTTCGCTCGTCGTAGCCGTTGTGATGATTATATTCTCTTTTTTATATGACCGAAAACAAATCAATGTCGGTACCGTGCTTTATCAAATTGTTTACAGTGGCTTTGTGGATGTATTCAATAAAATTCAGCACTACGCAGATGTTAAAGCGGTAAACTTTATGCTGATGCTGTTCGGAATAGTGATATTTTCAATCGGCACGGGGCTGTACTCCGCCGCAAACTTCGGCAGAGGCTCATATGAAGCGGTTACCTTTTCTCTTGCCGAAAAGAACGGTTGGAAAATAAAAACGGTCAGAATGATATTGGATATTTTAATGGTGGTTGTCGGCGTACTTCTCGGCGGAAAATTCGGAATTTGCACCATTGTAACAGTTTTGCTGTCAGGTCCGATTATTCAGGCAACCGTAAGCACCGCAAAAAAGACGAAGCTTTTCAAATTGATACAGTGACATGATAAAAGGCTTGCAGGAATTCTGCAAGCCTTTTAGTAATTTTATACCTTTACAATATAATTATCTTTTCTTTTTGCCGCACTTCCGACAGGCGTCGCCGGATACCCGAGCGCTATACTTCCGACTCCTCGCAGGGTTTCCGGAAGATTCCATTCTTTAAGTAATTTTTTACCTTTTTCACTGTCGAATATCTCTCTTTCTCTATGAACCCATACCGAGCCGAGACCCAACGATTCGGCGGCAAGCATCATATTTTCAAGCACACAGCTTCCGTCCTCAACGAAGGTATTTGCGCTCCCGTCCGCAAGCACAAGTATAATGACGGGTGCTCCGTAATACGGGTCTGCGTTGCTTCCCATAACCTCGGCATTGAGTTCGGAAATTCGCCTACGGTATTCTGCGGATTTCACGGCAATAATTGTCGGTGATTGACGACCGCCGCCCGTCGGTGCATATGTTCCGGCTTCAAGAATTGCGTCAAGCATTTCTTCCGAAACCGAATCCGATTTGTACACGCGAACGCTTCTGCGTGCTTTAATGTTATCCAATACTTTGTTTGTCATGATGCTACCTCCTAAAGTTATTATATATTATTTTTCTGCTTTTTTCTTATTGAAAAGGGAATTTCATTTTTCTCATATGTTTCCCACACATTTATTCTGTCATTCTCATCTATTTGGCGAATAACCTTTGCAGGTACACCTGCCGCAATGCTGTTCGGAGGGACATCGCGGGTTACAACCGCTCCTGCGGCAACAATGCTGTTCTCTCCTATCGTTACTCCGCCGCAAATTGTCACACCCGAGCATATCCAACAGTTATCCTTTATCGTTATGGGCTCCGAATATTCAAGGTCATGATTACCGTCGGGATAATCGGCAGGCAAACGCTCTTCTGCGATAAAAGGATGATTGGGCGTTGCAAGCGTAACATTTGCGCCAAGCCAAACGCCGTTTCCGAGCGTTATGGGCGAAACATCAAGTAATGTACAGCAATAGTTGATAAAACAGCCCTTTCCTACATGAATATTCACACCGTACTCACAATAAAACGGAGCAAAGACAGCAAGCTCATTGCCTTTTGCCGATGGGATGAGTTTTTCAAGCGCACGCTGTTTTGACTTAAACCTCCAAACGGCAATTTTATTAAAGCGGTCGCATCTTATAAGTCCGAGAGCGTGTTGCCGAAAAATATCTTTACTTGCGGAATTATAGAGCTTTCCCGCAACCATTCTGTCCCATTCGTTAATATTGTTGTACATTTTTATACCTCCGTTTTTGCGGTTAAATCCTTAACCCATTTATATTTTTTATAATGCCGATACACAGCCGGCAGTTTAACAATTTCATCTAAGCTAATTATAAAATATACGGCAATAACCGATGCTTTCAAAACAAACGCGGCAATAAATCCGAGCGGTACTGTAATGCACCACATTGTTATTGTATCGCAGATAAACCCGAATTTCGAATCCCCGCCCGCACAGAAAATTCCTGCGATTGTCGTTCCGTTTACAGATTTCCCTATCATATAATACGAACAAATAACAAGCATCTGTTTCAAATATCCGCTTGCGGTTTCGCTCAAATCCGTAACAGAAATAATCAACGGACTTACAGCAAGTAAAAACAAGCCTGAAGCGACACCGCAAATTATCGACAGCTTGCAAAGCCGTTGACCGTACGCCTTGGCTTTTTCCAAGTTCCCAGCGCCAAGCTCGTTGCCGACAATAATTCCGCTTCCGCTTCCGAGACCGAGACAAAAGCAAGCGACAAGATTTTTTACGATATTTGCAACCGAGTTTGCGGCAACCGCGTCCGTACCCAAATGTCCCATAATAACAGAATACATTGTAAAGCCTATACCCCAAACAATTTCATTGCCGAGAACCGGAGCGGTATATTTCCAAATATTGCGCCGTAAAAGCTTACTGCCGTGAATAATATAAGACATTCTCAGCTTTACACTGTCCTTTTTTAATGTTTCGGCAATACACCATACAACCTCAATTATCCTGGCAATAACGGTTGCAAGCGCGGCGCCTGCAATTTCAAGCTTCGGAAATCCGAAAAGCCCTAAAATAAAAATCGAATTCAAAACGATGTTAACGATTACGCTTACACAGCTTATAAGACTTGATTTTGAAGCTTTACCTGTATTTTTAAGCGTGCAAAGAAAAATCTGTGATATTCCCGTTAAGAAAAACGACAAAGATACGGTTCTTAAATAAATTGCTCCTGCGTCAATCAACGATGAATCATTTGTAAAAATACTCATCAAGGCATTCGGAAAAACAAACACGCAATAAAGAACAAAAAAGAAACCGACGCCGTGATTTTCATTACATATGCAAAGATTTTTTCAACCGACGCATTATCCCCTTTGCCCCAATACTGCGCGGCAAGCATTGAAAGACCTATAGTCATGGCGGCGAAAAAAAGGTTTTCGACAAAAGTAAGCTGACCTGCAAGCGACACGGCTGACAGTGCGTCCTGACGAAGCATCCCGAGCATAAGCGCATCAGACGCACTGACAAGCGCCAGCATAAATTGCTGAAAAGCAATCGGAAGAACAAGTGTGATTAACTTTTTGGGAAACGCACTATCCTCTCTGCTCACTGTCAACACCTCCGATTGACTTAACCGTCATATTTAATTATAATTATATAGTGAATATCAGCTGAATTCAATCAATATTCTGCGATATTCAATAACAATCCTGCGAGGTGAATTATATGCTTTCAGTTGATATGAATGATGATTACTCCGAAATTGTACACTACAGTTATAAAGAATACCCTATTTATATAAGAAAGGCATTTCTTTCATCCTATGATAATTTTGAAGCACCGCCGCATTGGCACGACGATGTAGAATTTATAGCGGTTTTACGGGGTGAAATGAATTACAACATCAACGGAGAAATTATCACCGTAAGACAAAATGAAGGCGTACTTGTAAATTCAAGACAGCTTCATTGCGGTTTTTCACAAGCCAAGAATGAATGTGAATTCATCTGCATTCTGATACATCCGATGATGCTTTGCATATCGCAGGCGTTTGAAGAAAAATTTGTTGTTCCTCTTTTGAAAAATCAGAATATACCTTATATTAAGCTGTCCTATAACACTGAGTGGGAAAAGGAAATATACCGTTGCATATTATGTATGTACGAACAAAGAAGCATCATATCCGCCCCTCTGGCAATCTCATCGCTGTTTTTGAGAATATGGTCGCTGATTTTTGAGAATACGAACAGTTCTGTCTCCCGTCAATTTCAAAACAATGACTTTACGGTTTTGAAAAATATGATCGGCTTCATTCAAAAATTTTATAGGAATAAAATCACGCTTGAAGACATCGCAAAATCGGGAGCTATCGGACAGAGCAAATGCTGTAAGCTGTTTGAAAAGCACATTGGTACAACTCCAAATGCTTATTTAATTCAATACAGACTTCACCAAAGCACTTGGTATTTGAAAGACACCGATATGCCGATAACACAAATTGCAGACGCTGTCGGCTTTTCCGGAAGCAGCTATTATGCGGAAGCGTTCAGAAAGCACTACGGAAAAAGCCCGACCGAATACAGAAAAATCTACTCGGAATAAACATTTATAAAAAACCGCTCCTGCCGAAGTACAGCTTCAACAGGAGCGGTTTTTATACCGTGTTGTTTATTTGATTACTGCTTAGCACCGTTATCAAACATTTCAAGAGCCTTTACGGAAGCCGCAAAGCAGTTTGCAAGTCCCTGCGGATTCATATTGTCGTATGTATCTCTTCTAGTGTGATAATAGTTTTCGAGCTTATGGTTAAGACCGGTTACGCCGGTTGCACGGAAGCCTGCCTGTGCAAACGCCGCTGAGTCTGTCGCTCCGCCGAGCGGAGGAACCCAACCCTTTTTGCAAGGAACGCCGATAGCCGCGGCTGCCTCCATATAAAGGTCGGAAACATCCTTATCAACTTTAACCGTACCGTTGAGGTCGCGGTAATTCGTCATAAGATATTTCGGGTCAAAAATCGTATCGTATGAAATAATGAATGTGGGAACATCGTTGAAATCATTCTTATGAGCCTCGCACCATGCTTTTGAGCCTCTGAGTCCTGCTTCCTCCGAGCCTGTAATAACAACGCCGAGTTCGGTGTTTTCAAGCTCAATACCCTCATCCTTAAGTGCCTTGAGAATTGCAATACCCATATAGCAGCCTGTAAGGTTATCGTTAGCACCGTCAACGATTCTGTGTCTGTTCCACATCCAATAAAGACCTACAAGGAAAGGAACGAAAAGAAGTCCCCAAAGAGCAACCTTTGTAAAGCCGTCGGCAAAATCAATAACGCCGAACGCCCTTCCGTTCACGCATGCAATTATTGAAAGCACAAGATAGAAAACGGCACCGATACCGCAGATAACGGCATGGCTCTCAAAAGCAACTCCTCCGAGTGCATAGTTGACGGGCCATTCCCAGCATGCGTCCGAGTGGCCGTTGAACATAATGCGACGTTTAACCTCACCCTTTGGTTTTTTGATAGCCGTTACATTGTGTCCGGTTTTTTCCGGGAAAAATCTGTCAACGAACTTCTTATAAAGACCGAACTGCATAAATGCAATGAAAAGACCTGCAACAATAAGAATTGCCGAAATTACAGGCGCAACAAAAAAGAGAGCGATTGCAATGAGCACAAAAGTGATTGTAAAGAATATCCATCCGAAAAACGAGCCGGGATTTTCCTTAAACGACTCAACCTCAGCACTGTCGCATCCGCAATCCTTTTTAAGGACTTCAGCCATATACTCACTTGCCTGAAGTTCACCCTTTGTGCCGGGGCTTCTTGTCTCAAAGTCCTTACAGATATGAGTGATTTCGTCAATCATATACTGAGCGGCTTCGTCTTTTTTGTCAATAATTTTTGTTAAATCCATAACCCAAACCTCCTATTGATTAACATAGATAATATTTTAGCATAAAAATCGTATGATTTCAACAAAAAATTCTTTTACTCTTGCAAAAAAAATGTTTTTTTAATATACTTAATATATGCAAATAAGAAAGAAGTATATTCACCGATGAACATAACGCCCGAAGCTCTTGATTTTCTCTTTGAAAACAGACTCAAAGACAGTAAAGAATGGTACAGAGAGCATAAAGAAATACATAAAAAGCTTGTTGTTGAGCCCTTTCGTGAGTTTATATTGAAGGTTGAACCGTATATAAATGAAATAGATCCGAAAATAATCTGTAATCCCAAAAGGATTTCACGGATATATCGCGATACAAGATTTTCAAAGGATAAAACAACCTTCAGGGATAATCAATGGTATTGTTTTATGAACGGCAAGGAGCTTTATGAAGGCTTTCCCTCCTTTTTCTTTGATTTTTCGCCTCGCGGATTTATATACGGATGCGGATACTACAAAGCGGGCAAAGGCAGTATTGACGCCCTGCGCTCGCTTGTACTCAAAAAGGATAATACTTACCTTGAAGCGAGAAAAACGGTCGAATCGGACCATAAATACATTCTCGAATGTAATCCCTACAAAAAAGAGCATTTTCCCGACGCAGACGAAATTGACCGTCCGTGGTTAAACATCAGGGATTTTTGCGTAATAATCGAAAGCACGGATTTTGACCTGCTGTTCAGCGAAAAGCTCGGTGATGAAATCGGCAGGGAGTTTGTCAAGCTCAAGCCGGTTTATGATTTCCTTATGAAAGCCGAAAGCATAAACGCCGCAAGGCTGAAAAAATAAAGGTAAGAAGTGATAAGCATAAAAAGCAACAAATTAAAAAAGACGGTCAGCATTTTTGCCGCAATAACAGACTTACTGCTGTTTATAATTAAAATATATATTGCAATCTCATCTAACAGCATCAGTATTTATGTCGACTCATTAAACTCGCTTGCAGACACATTTGTATGCCTGTTTGCGTTTATCGGATTTATCGTCAGCGCTGTCGAACCGAATGAGAAATATCCTTTCGGATACGGCAAGACAGAAGAGCTTATCAATTTGCTTTTGTCAACGGTAATACTTATGACAGGCTTTGTATTCGTTTACACATCGCTTCAGAGACTTATGTATCCCGTCCCCGTATGGTACTCGACAAAATATGCCGCTGTCATAGGCGGTACGGCGCTTGTCAAGCTGATAATGGGCATTGTTTTCAACCGTATTGACAAAAAACACAAATCCGATATTATAAAGAATCTGAGCGTTGACAGCTTTCTTGATTTCTTTATGTCCTTCTGCATTGTAATTTCATTTACACTGACATCAAAATTCGGTTATGCGATAGATTCCGTTATGGGACTTATCGCTTCGGCAATTATAATAATCAGCGGCTTGAAATCGTTTTCAGCCTCATGTAAAGTAATAATCGGCAAGCGTGATGACAACACATGTGAAAAAGCAAAATCCGTTATTAAAGACATTGACGGCGTCGGAGAAATCAACGACATCCAATGCCACACATACGGCGACAGAAAAATCATAATTGCGGAAATAACGGTTTCGTGCAGTACCGCAAAAGAGACTGCGGAGCTGACACAACTGTTAAAAAATATCATAAAAAACAAATTAGGTTACGATTTACAAGTAACCGTCGGAGGAGTTCTATGAGTGAAAAAGTAAAAGTTAAAGGAAAGCACAAGAAAAGATTTCTGAAATTCTTGTGCATATTTCTGTGTGTTGTAATCGTTTATGCTGCGGTTACTACCGTGATAACGCTTATCGGATTAAAAGCCAATAAGAACAAAGTCAAGACATTCTCAAAAGTCGAATATGAAAACCAGCTTGTACCCGAAAACTATGATAACGGCTGCTGGAACATAAGGACCGACAAGGATGTAAAGGTTGTTCAGCTTACCGACATACATATCGGCGGCGGCTATCTTTCAATAAACAAGGATTCAAAGGCGATAAATGCGGTTGCGGCTATGCTTACTGCGGAAAAGCCCGATCTTGTTATCGTAACCGGCGACATCTCCTACCCTGTTCCTTTCCAGGCAGGAACCTTTAACAATAAATCAGGTGCAGTTCTTTTTGCAGAGCTTATGGAGTCTCTCGGAGTTTATTGGACGGTTTGCTACGGAAACCACGACACGGAGTCTTACAGTTATTATTCAAGAGAGGAGCTTACCGAAATTTATTCAAGCGGAGAATATCCTCACTGCCTTCTACAGGCAGGTCCGGAGGATGTTGACGGTTGCGGTAACCAAGTTATAAACATTGTAAATTCCGATAATGTAATTACCCGTTCTTTTATTCTGTTTGATTCACATTCATATATTGACGGAGACATTTTCGGAATCGCGTGGAAGTATGATAATATCCACGACAACCAGATTGAATGGTACAAAAACACCGTTAAATCTCTTACAGAGCAGAACGAACAGGCTGTTTCGAAGCTTTCTGCCGAAAGAGCGACTCTGTACGACACCTCCTCTCCGGTCAAGACCTCTGCATTTATGCACATTCCGCTCAACGAATACAGAACAGCATGGAACGAATATGTCGACAACGGATACAAAGACGATGAAAATATTACCTATAATTACGGTACTGCCGGAGAGAGCGGTAAGGTCGTTTACTGCGGTATAAATGACGATATGCTTTTTGAAACCATGTTAGAGCTCGGCTCTACCGATTCTGTTTTTTGCGGTCATGACCATCTTAACAATTTCTCGATTAACTACAAGTCAATAAACCTCAACTACGGTATGAGCATCGACTACCTTGCTTACAGCGGTATTTCAAGAATAGGTTCACAGCGCGGTTGCGGTATTTTGAGCATTGACGCTCAAGGAAACCTTACATCGAGAAACGAAAACTATTATCAGGATAAATACCTCTCCAAATATGCAAAAGAAGAGGTTACAATGCAGGTACTCAACGAAGATATGCAGTGATAATTCCCTGCTTTCGCTCAATAAGCGCAGCCGACTCCGCAAAATCGGCTGCGCTGAATTTCAAAATTACGTAAATAGACTTAAAACAACGGCAGACGCATAATTGTCAGTTATAAAATACGGAAAAACGAACAAAAATATTTTTTTGCTTTTTTCGATTGACATTTTTGTGAATTTATTGTAAATTATAAGAGTATTATTTTGCAAAATTGTCTCAAGCATTGAAAGGGGAAAAAACAATGGCAAAAAAAGAAAAGATTCCGTCAACACCGGAGTCCCGTGCAAAAAAACTCGCAGATAAACAGGAAGTGCGTAAAGCTTTCAGAAAGACATTCGTTCCCGCATTGGCAATCTGTCTTTCTCTTTTACTTATATACTCTGTTTGTTACATATCCTTCTTTGATCCCGATAAGGAATTGGCAGATACGGCTGTAACAACCGTTAACTCAAACAACTCGGGCAGCAGCTCATCAAGCAGCTCAAGCTCATCAAGCAGCTCAAGCTCATCAAACAGCTCAAGTTCGTCAAGCGACTCCTCAAGCAGTTCTTCATCCTCAAGTGATAGCGCAGCTGCTTCAAACGGAAGCGTTACAGAGCTTTCGGCTTCAAGCTCAACCGCTGATATAGTTTCTTATTTCAATACGGCAATCAACAAGGTTAAACCCAATGCTAAGCAGATTACTCTTAACAAAGAAACAAACAGCAAGGCAGGCTCAATTGAAGGTAACCTTCCCTCCTCTCTTACGAGCATGGCGGACAAACTTGTTGAAGACAATATGGGCGAAAAAGACCTTTCAACCCTTGATCCCGGTGCAGTAAATGCTACGACAGTTGACCAAAAGAACGCTATGTTCCCTGTTGAGAGCGAAAGCTGGTCAAGCCAGCTTACGGCAGATGATGTTGAAAACGCATCTGTTACCGACAACGGAAGCACTTATGAAATTACAATAAATGTTAAGGCTGACGAGCCGAGCGAATCAACAGCTCACGGTCAGGGACATAACGGCAAGGTGTTCTCGGTAATTATGCCCTCCATCGTTACGGACAATGCAGGTCCTGCCGCAAGCATTATCAAGGAAGTTAAGACCGGTCATAAGGACGGCAAGGTTGTTGTTACAGTTGACAAGGCAACAGGAAATGTTACACACGCAAATTACTACTTTGTATGGACGCTTTCCGTTAAAGCCTTAGGCGCAAGTGTTTCAATTCCCTTCGGACTTCAGAAAGACTTTACCATCACTTGGTAACGAAAAAAATCACAAATGCTCTCCGAGAAATCGGAGGGCATTTTTTAGTATTTATTTTGTGAATTTGTTGACAATATCGCTACATATGGTATAATTATATTACTATATTATATTTTCTATGAGGTGGAAGATTATGGCAGATAAGAAAACCGTAATGCTCACCGGCGGCTCGGGAAATATGGGCTTTGCCGGATTCAAAGAGCTTTATGCAAAAAAAGACAAGTTCAATATCACTCTCCTTTTGAGAGGCAGTGAGAAGAACAGAGAAAAGTTTAAGGCTTACCTCAACGACCCTTCAGTCAGAATTGTATGGGGCGACCTTACAAGATATGAAGATGTTCTTGATGCCGTAAACGGTGCGGATTATGTTCTTCATGTCGGTGGTATGGTTTCTCCCACGGCAGACTGGAAGCCTTACAGAACTCAAAAAACAAATATCGGCGCTGCACAGAACATCTGCAATGCAGTAAAGGCTCAGCCCAATCCGGACGCCGTTAAGGTTTGTTACATAGGTACTGTTGCCGAGACGGGCGACAGAAACTATCCCATCCATTGGGGCCGTTGCGGCGACCCGCTCAAGGTTTCTATCTACGATCATTACGCAGTTTCGAAGTGCCGTGCAGAGGCTGTATTTGTTGAAAGCGGACTCAAGAACTGGGTTGTAATGCGTCAGTCAGGTATCCTCTACCCCAATATTCTTAAAAATATGGATCCGATTATGTTCCATGTACCGATCAACGGCGTTCTTGAATGGTGTACTGTTGAAGACTCGGGTCGTTTGCTTGCCAACCTTTGCGATGAGGACGCTAAGGGCAACCTCGGCGGAGACTTCTGGAACCACTTCTTTAACATCGGTTCAGGTAAGGAATACAGAATTTCCAACTATGAATTTGAGCATCTCCTTCTCGGTACTCTCGGCCTTGCAGGTCCCGAAAAGCTATTTGACCCCAACTGGTTCATTACAAAGAACTTCCACGGTCAGTTCTATGCAGACGGCGACAAGCTTGAAAACTTCCTTCACTTCCGTGAAAATCTTCCTGTCAAAGACTATTTCAACCGCCTTGCCGATCAGGTTGAATTCTACTTCAAAATCCCGAGATATCTTCCGAAAGGTCTCGTAGCAGCTTGCGCTAAGCCCCTTATGAAGAAAATTGCTTCCACCCCTGATTTCGGTACGCTTGACTGGGTTGCTAAAGACAACAAGGTTCGTCTGAGCGCTTACTTTGGTTCAAAGGCTGAATGGGAAAAGATTCCGTCAAAGTGGGAAGACTTTGAAATCATCAAGTTCGATAAGGACAACAGCGCAGCAGAACAGTACAAGCTTGACCATGGCTATGACGAGTCAAAGCCTGAATCGGAGCTTGACATCAACGATATGAAACAGGCTGCTGAGTTCCGTGGCGGCGAATGCCTCTCGGATACAATGACAAAGGGCGATATGGCTACCAAGCTTAAATGGAAATGCGGTCACTGCGGCGCTGAATTTGAAGCGAGCCCTGCTCTTATTCTCCTCGGCGGACATTGGTGCCCAGAGTGCTACATCCCTCATAAGGCTTGGGATTACGATTCAATCGCAAAGACAAACCCCTTCTTCGCTCAAGTTTGGTATACAAACCACTCAAAGGATGAGAACAACAAGTATGATTTCGACGAGTTGTTCCACATCAACGGCGTTGCTTGGGATGACATCAAGAGATAATAATCATAC
>CAVFQD010000056.1:0-7300 GCA_963624605.1 Eshraghiella crossota
ATCTACGGTCTGACGGCTTTATACCGAAAAAAGCAGCCGTTATACTTCAAACTGATGGTTTTTCCGATTGCCTGCCAGCTCTTTTCCAGAGCGTTTTATACTATAACGCTTTTATGCTACGGGGAACTGCCGAACACATTTAATATCGGACTTTTAGGTCTTGCAACATTCTTTTTGTTTTTGTATCTTCCGAATGTCGGCACGATGGATAACCTTGTAGACGAAGATAAGAAAAGATTTGCAAAATACAGCATAATCCCGTTGGTTATTCCGATAACGGAGGTCATAATTTCCGTAATGTCCCTGTATGTTGATTATGTGTCGTTTTCGGTCCGTATTTCCTTTGTTGTTTTGTCGCTGTTTTCCGGTCTTGCAGGGTATTTCAATTTGAAACATATGATAATCCCAGATGTTGAGGACGGAATAGTAAAATCGTTAAGAAAATTTAATTTTGTCTGCATTTTATTTGAAATAACAGCTCTTTCCGAGGTTGGACTGTATTGCTTTGATTTTCAGAAACCGATTGTTTTCGTTGAAATTTTGCTTGGCATTTTCTTTATAGGATTTTTGCCGTTTCTTAATAAGGAGACGAAAAAATGGATTCAATGAGTTATATTCTTTTTATTTGCATTGCCGTTCCTTTGGCTATGATGCTGGTTCCTATCGAAAAGAAGTCAAGAAAAATTGTCGTGGCACTTTTAATGGGAATGTTTTGCTGTTTGTTTGTCAGTGAAGTCAACGGCTTGCTTTTACGGTTGACGAAAAGCACAACGCTTTATTTTACAACTAATGTTACTCCTTTCACCGAGGAATTGGTAAAGGTGCTTCCCGTAATATATTATGCTTCTGTTTTTTCTGATGACAGAAAATCCGTTACAACGGTTGCGTTTGCAACAGGCGTAGGCTTTGCAATGCTTGAGAATATTATTATATTAACACAGCATATAGCAACGGTAAATCTGGTATTTGCGATAATCAGAGGCTTCAGTACCGGCTTAATGCACAGTATAAGCACAATGCTGATTGCAAATTATATTCCGTATATCCATAAGAAAAAAAAGCTGTATTTGTGCGGAACACTTTGTACATTTAATTTGGCGGTTGTATTCCATTCGGTGTTTAATCT
The DNA here is from genome assembly GCA_963624605.1 of Eshraghiella crossota. Lineage (GTDB taxonomy): Bacteria > Bacillota > Clostridia > Oscillospirales > Acutalibacteraceae > Fimenecus. Next base: position 1,127 of record CAVFQD010000056.1, read on the forward strand.
GCTTGTAGAGGCTGATTCGGTAATTGCAAACCGCATAGGCTATATTTTACCGATTTCAATTTATCTGATTATAAATATCTTCGTATATAAAAAGGTTGTTAAGGATTCAAACAGAAAGTTATTCAATCGTCGACAGAAGATAAAATGACCTATAAAAATAAAGCCCGACTGAGATCGGGCTTTATTTTATGTCCTAAAAGACTTATTGATGATACAGGTATTTTTGAGGATCGTTCTTTGCATTGTTATATAAGGCTTCCGAAACAATTACACCGTATTGATCCGTCAGGTTATGACTGTATGTTTCCGGCACAGAATTATTATCTACAGTAATTTGAGAAGCCGGTACACTGCATTTTATTTTGGCGTCAGAGTCAAAATATTTGGAAGAAACATAATCCCTGGTTGTATTTACAGCAATGGAATTGAGTGTAATTTTTTCAATGTTTACAATTAACTTTTCACCGCTCATATTAAGCTTGCAGTTAACCTCGGTAATAATTCCCGGGACCCAAACGGAAAAGTGAGTATTATAATCATTATCGTTATTTGCCTCAAAATAATCGAGAAAGCTTTGGTTTAGGTTCCGCTTCAAATCCGAATTGTAAGACATATCAAGCTTATATGTCTTGCTGCTGCCGTAACCGTTTTGGTCGATATAATTCATCTCAATGTAAAAGCATTCGACCTCATCGTAATCGGCGTTTGTAAGATTTATGGGGTTTTCCACATTAAAATAAAAAGTGTATTCATACATACTCTCTTCATCATGATGTGAATAGTATTGGTTAATATCGCCGTCTGAGACTTCAACGCAATTTTTAAGAACAGATGTGTCGATGACCGAATTGTATTGGTCCTTGAATTGCCCTGTATATTTTTCAGCGTTGTCAAGACCGTTTATTACTGCGTTCATTTCCGTTTCGGAAATTTCAAAGTCGTTATGCTCTTCAAAGTACGGCGAATTTGCTTCGTTTATAACGGATTTTTCCATTGAGCAGTAAACGGTTGCTGTGGAATCATTGTAAGCAGAGGAAACATAATCAGTATTACTGTTAATCCTTATACCGTTACAATACACACTTTCTACTGTAAACGAAAGTCTTTCTCCGCCGTCCATATTAAGCTTTATGTAAATTCGGTTAAGCTTTCCGTTGAGAGTAATCTCATAACTTGTGTTATATGAGTTGTCATTACTCCGTATAAAATGCTCATTGAGAAAATCGGAATTTTTATTACCGTTTCCGCTCCACGACATATCAAAGGTTTCCTTTGATTCATCCTTAAAACCGTTCATTTCGCTGTAATAATAATCAAAATACAGTACATTTACAGCGTCCCTATCCATATCAGAGGAGTTACAGGGATTGGTAACTTTTATGTTTACTGTATAAACATATTTGCTTGAGTCGTCTGAACCGTTCAGAGCAAAGCAGGGGAGTGAGGTTGACAATATCGCAACCATACAGATGACACAAAGGAGCGTAAGAGCCGTTTTTGATTTTTTCATAATTTACGCTCCCTTCATATAAACATCATATGATATGAATTCATTGTTTACGGAACTTATGTCGACCTGACAGCCTGCCTTGACAGCGTTTTCTGTTCGGCTGGCATAAAGATAAACCCTGTTATCGGAAATATGCTTTCCGCTGTCAACGGTAGCTATGGCACCTTCGTTTAGATTAACGCGATTTCCGTTAATATCATAAATATGCTCCCACGTATTGGAGTCGTTGTTAATCATTCCGTAATCCTTGCACGCCAATCCCAGCTTTGATATGGGGTAGGCTGTATCTTTTGTAATTTGGGTTGAATAATACAGATAAATCTGCTTTCCGCCCGTTCCTGAATTCAAAGAAACTGCCTTTGTTCCGTCAGAATCCGACGCATATGTGTATTCGTCTACGGCACTTTTATATTTTACGCCGTCTTTATAGATTATGCTTTGGTGCGGTTCTCCGACAGTCAGTAAAATATCTCTGACGGCATTCTTTGCAACGCCTTTTCTGACCTCCGAAGGAAGCAGGGTGTATCTTGAATATCCGATATATATATATTCTCCGCCTGTATTTTGATTTATATCCATATCAACACATATATTACAGCCGAGGCTCAAAAGATTGCATTGCGCTTCTTGCTTTGTCTTGCCGTGTCCGACATAGATGGTTCCCATCATAGTGGCTGTATCGGCATATTTCATATGGATAAAGTTTGATTCGTTCACATCGCCGTAAAGAGTGGCTTTTGAAGCCTCGCGTGTTACCGTTGTTCCGTTTTTAAGCTCAGAGACATCAACGGAATTTGTTGTCATTGCCGTTGCGCAGTCTGATTCATAAACATCCGAACTAACGCTGATTGAGGTAATCGGCATACCGGGGCTTGAACCGGCAGCGGTTGTGTAATACAGATAGTATGAGCCCTTGGGATCGGGTATCATATCTCCGGCTTTCGTATAGGTGATTCCTCCCACCTGTATTGTCGGAGAAACATCTGTACGGTCAGTAACATATCTGATGATGCCGGTGATTGCCTCTGATGATGAATTAGTTCTCGACACACCGATATAAGATACCGAGCTCGCCACGGCTGACGGATTTGAATAGAACGATTGTGAATTATCGACCGCCAAATTTGCCTGTATTATCTCATCAGTGCATTGCATTAAAAGACTTTGTATACAATATTCGCTGCAACTTTTTTTAATAAGGTCCTTAGTGCTGGTGTCATAGCTTGACAGGTTACCGCCGGCTGCTTTTTCCAGAGTATAGGTGGAAACGCAAATGGATGAAATATATTTTTTCTCAACAGGAGCTTTTGACTGCATACAGATATACACAGGCGTAATGCTTTTTCCGTTTGAAATATATTTTGAATTTGCGGTTACATAACCGAGATTATGGGCTTCGGTTCTGTTGGGAGTCTTAAAGTCCTGAACGCTCTCAAAGCCGTCTGGAACCGTACTGTTTGACGAAACGAGGAGATCGGAGACGGTAAGGGGAGTACCGCCCTCAACAGGACCGAGAACATAAAGTCCCTTACCTCTGACATTACAGCTTGACCAATCTACTGTTTCGTAGTCCTCAGGTAATAGCTCGGCTGTCGGGGTTTTCTGCTCTATTCCCGTTAATGAACCGCTGCAGTTCGCAAACTGATATGAATGAGACTCGTATATGCCGCGCAGATAATGTTCAGCCGAGCTACCGCCGCTTACAAGATAAGGCAGTTCAAACATAACATCACAAACAGCATAAGCGCCCGAAGTAATTGTTCCGAGATTTGCGGGTACGGAATAATTACCCGGAGCAGATGTGTAAGACCTTATTCCGTAAATTGCCCTATACGGATTATGAGTTGTGGTATAACAGATATATGTTTCTACATTAGTTGCCCAACGCTCTTCCGACACCATTCCGTGAGCCTCGGTGGGAAGCTGTATTTTAGCGGCGTGCGTAAGACTTAAATCATATTTACTGAGCTTTAATGCTTTTATGTAATCATCTGCGCTATTATTCAATTTACCGCTTGCATTACCCGCAACAAGCACAAAGCCCGAAATATATTCTTCTCCGTCGGTATATGAAACGGATGGCTTGAAGTAAAGATAAATTCCCGTATCGTTCCAATGCTCATAGGTCTGAGATCTGTGTGTTCTTGAAACGGTATTATCTATTTCACTTCCGACATTGAAGTTAAAGGCATTTCCGCCGCAAAACATATTTATAGGCTCATAACCCTCAGGAATATCATCAAGCGAATATTTTACCAGCAAATCTGCAAGAATAGGTGTTCCGGCAGATTTATACGATGTGTAATAGATCGTATCTCCCGTCGGTGTTGTTCCGCAGGATGTGTATGAGGCGTTGCCGAAATAATAAGCGGCTGCCGAATTTCTTGCGGATATTCTTATATCGGTAACTGCGTCGTTGGCGTTTGTTGTGGTTGTATAGCCGAGATATGTATATTTTTTCAACGAAGCCGTAACCGGAGTGAGGTTTATATCAAGTACATTGTATCCTGATTTCGTTAATGCAGCCTTTGCCGCAGTCTCGCTGCTTTCAACCGAAAGAGAGAGCTTGGAAATGTACTGTGTGCCGTCGGGCAACTCTGTCTGCTCACCGTCGTTTATAGTGCCCGTTGTATTTTTTAAGAACATATATACCGAGGCTGAATCCGACTTGGAATTTGCGTTTAAGTTTGCCGCGGAAACCTCACCGAAGCATTTTACGGGTTGATATCCCTGCGGTGTTTTATTGTTGTCGTACTCAACGGTAATAAGGTCGTCAATTTGATCAGAACAGATGGGGGTACCTACATAACTGCTCTTGGTTGTGTAAAGGGCATTCCATCTTCTTGCATTATCGCCGTTTATGTTTGCCGGACTGCCGTTTAGCCGTACAGCGTCATATCTTACATATCTGTTTTGAGCCAAGTCAAACATAACAGATGGAATTTCGGTGAAATCCTCTGCATCGTCATCGGTAAATAAATCCCAAAGATATTTAACAAATAAGGCAATGAGGATAACAATCATAGCCACAAGAGCCACATAGTTCAAAACAATAAATGCGCAGCCGAGAATGCCGAATATCGTGCTGAAAACGCCCATACCGATGCCCGCACAGCAGATTGCCCACATACTCATAGTGCCTGTGAATACAGCAGTGAACATAATAGCTTTGATTGCCGTAGTTACTAAAACCGTAACTCCCCAACCGATTCCGATTACGAGAGAGGCAATCTCGATTTTTGAAAGGGTTCCGGATAAGAAATTATCTATATCGTCGGGAGTGGTAAGTGTATTGTAGATCTGACCTGCCGAGTTTGCTCGGTAAGCATCCGTTGTAACGGCAACCTTCTGGTTGTAAACGGTTTGGTCCGTTCCTACCCATATTGATATGCTGTCAGATTTAAGCGCCTGATTTATTTCTTCTTTTATTGCGCTGATTTGCTTGTCGCTCTCCTCAAGAATTCCCGAGTCGTTAACAAGATAAACGGCAGATGAGGCAACACCGCACAGACGCATTGTTGCAAGCTGACCGTTTGTCAAACTGTCGACAAGGGGATAAATCTTCCTCAAATTTTCAGCCTCGTCATAAGTTGAATTACCGAGTGAAACTATATAATCGCCAAGCTTTGTTGTTTCATCGTAATTGTATTGGTTTAACACCGCATAAGCATAAAGATAAAAGGAATCGCCGTCCTCGGCTTTTATCTCGCCTCCGTTAGTCATTGCTTCAACGGTTTCTTCGGGAATTTCGGTTGAAACGGACTTAGGCGTCTTTGACGAACTTGTTTTTTCTGTACTCTCTTCAGAGCGCTGAACAGCAGAGTTGTAGCCCTCGGAAAATGTCTGAAGACTGTTGACAAGCTCGTTCGCAAGAACCTTGTATTTAATGTCAAGCATTCTGCCGTTATCCTCGTCTTTTAACTCATCCTTGACTGTCGAAGATGCTATTCTTGATGCCCAGTTGTCATCGCCGTAATCGGCTACACCGGCAACAAGCGCATTGCAAAACGCAGAAATAACGGTTGTGCTTGAGCGTGAAAGCAGCTTCTTTACGAAATCAACGGTGCAATCATCGCTTACTAAATATTCTCCGAGCTTTATGTTATTGAGCTCGTCTATGTGATAGCAGTTAAGAATATTGTATGCAACAATCGCCGCAGGGCTGTTTTTACTGTAGTTTTCGGAAAATTCTTCAATTGCATAGAACAATTCGGTAGGAAGATTTCCGAGCTTTTCAACAGCTCTTTCGGCAACATCGCCGTAGGTGTAATCCTGATAACCGCCGTTCATTTGAAGCATTGATATGCCGGTTATTCCCTCATCGGCATTTTCGGTTGTCTTATAACCTACAACATATATTCCGTTGTCCTTTATATCTCCGCTTGCGGAGTGGTTTATATTCTTTTTAACAGCCGTATAACCGGCTGCTTCGCAGTTCTGTACAGCATTGTCAAGGCTGTCGCCGCTGAATACCTGCACCTCCGATATATACTTTGAGCCGTAAGCGGCTACCACTCCGAAAACGGAGCCGTAGCTTGTAACAATCAAAGCGGCAATAAGGAAAATTGAGACAGAAGCAAGTAAAGCTTTAATAATAGATTTTCTGTTATCGGTCATTGCTTTTTGCTCCTTTCTTTTTTCCTTTTAACCGACACCGTAACGAC
>CAVFQD010000056.1:7310-11190 GCA_963624605.1 Eshraghiella crossota
ACTGCTGTAATCATTATTATCAGCATGGCGATGCAGATATAAATTATATTTCCGTTTCCTAAAACAGAGGCAATTGCCCGTATATTGTCGCTGCTGACAGAGGACGAATTTATCTTTCCTGCCGTGAAGCCCTCATCAAAGTGGATATAATTGGTGTATTGATATTTATCAATTCCCTTGATTGCAAGCTGAGATCCTGTTTCATTTGAACAAAGCCATATGGAAGAGCCCTCGTAAAGACCTCCGCAATATAAATATGCGGTAGAGGCTGTTCCGTCCTGTAGGCAAACATCGCTTGCTTTTCCGTTGACGGTATTGTCCTTTATTACAAGCTTACCCGAAGCGTTCATGTCATACATACTGTCAACATATATTCCGCCGCCGTATTTTGATGCAGTGTTATATTGAATACTGCCGCCGATAAAAAACACCTTGTCGGCATTTATGAACACCGCACCGCCCTCTGATGCGGCGTGATTGTAGTACATCTGACAGTCATAGAAATATGTTCCGTTGTTTGAATCACAATAAACAGCTCCGCCGTCATCATCGCTCGATGTATTTTGTGAAAGCAGACAGCTTCTGAATTCAGTTGTAACGCTTCCGTCGGCAAATACGGCGCCGCCTTCTTCAATAGAGGAATTTGAACAGAAGCGGGTGGAGGTAATGCTTACGCTTCCGTTATTTGCATAAATTGCGCCGCCGTTATCCTCGGCATAATTTCCCTCAAAAACCGAATTGCTTATTTTTACTGTTGCCGCATCACTGTAAATGGCTCCTCCGCAGCATTCGCCCGATGAATCATAGGTACGGTTGCCGTAGAACGAACCGCCGTCAACATTGAGGTGAGCACCTGAGCCGGTGATGCTGATTGCTCCTCCGTCGTCAGTTGAAATACAGTTAAGTACAGTGCCGCCGTAAAGGTTGAGAGTTGCATTGTCTGCAACAACTATTCCGCCGCCTCGTTTGGTATTTGAACCGTTTTTAATTGCGCCGCCCTTAAAAAGCTTTGATACGGTATATTCGTCGCTTCTCGAGTCGGTAATTGTTACGGTTGAATTGACATATAAAACATTGCCTCCGGATGTCGGCTTGAATAGATTTCTGTCAATAGAGTAGCCATTCAGGTCGATTGTAAGATTGTTGCCGCCGGAATAGCTCAGTGCACCGTTATCAAAGCCGGAGCCGCTGCCGAGAGAACCGGAGCTGTCAGCCTGCCAGTCCTTATTAAGCATAAATGTTACTTCGCCGCTGTTACCTAAGTCAACAGCCTTGCTCCATGCTTCTGAAAATGAGGAATAGGAGACAGATGTGCCGTTTGAATTTACGGTAGCACATGGTTCCTCGGCATGAGAAACAAAGCCAATGGCTGTTGACAGTGCAAGCACGGTTATAAAACTTGTGATTTTCTTGAATTTCATTAAACTCATTCCCGTTACTTAATAATAGGAGTGTCAGGCGTTCCTTTTCTTTTTAACACTTTTGCTGATAAAGTATGATACAACTGCAATCACAGCCAATGCGCCGCCGCCGATTAAAGCATAGGTGCCGTTTGAAAAAATACTGCCCGAAAAAGCCGTCTTATCTGTATCAAAGAACATATAAATACCGTTTTTATCGTCTGAATAGGTATATCCGAGCTTCTCGTTGGTCAGATTTTGAGCAACATTTTCGCCGAACATAGAAAGTGCTGTGCAGTTATCATCAGGAAGGTTACTGCTTTCATATCGAACAAGAAGCTTTGTCGTAATGGGATTTCCTGCAGCCTTATCCTTTGTAGTATAAACAGCAACCCACTGTCTGCCGACATCTCCGTTGATATCGCCGAAATCACCAAGAAGCTTTGTGCTGTCGGTCACCATATTCTGTTCTTGCCTGTTGCATTTAACCGCAGTGTAATAGGTAAAGGTTTTTTCGTCATTTTCGTTGACATCCTGATTTACCATGTGCATAGGTATAGGTGTAAATTCAGCGTTGTAATATGCTTTTATATCGTTGTAAGTGCTCCAAATCGCAACACCAAAGAGTATGATGGAAATACAGGTCATTGCTATACCGGAATAATAAAATACTTTTTCCCATGTTTGCGAACGACCGATGCCTGCAATTGCTTCGTCAGCCGCATCTATGGAGTCGCCGTATTTCTTGTTGTAGAAATTATAAGCTTCATCATCAATTGCTTGAGTGGTTTTTCTTCCGTAATATGAAACGTTTTCCGTAGCTGTTTGATAATCCAAAGCTAAATTTTCAGCAACTGTTTTCATATGTGGGCTCAGCATCCATGAAGCAACGGCAGCTGCAACGGAAACGGCAAATACCGAATAAATTACTATTGAGGTGAGTGAAATGCTGCTGAATACGCCCGTAACAGCGTCCTTACCGCTTGACGCTTGAAGCCTTAACGCCTCATTTGTCAAGGCAACTTCATTTCCGAAAATAGTCCTGTCAACACCATCGTAAACGGAAGCCTTCAATTTTTCTTTTGACGCTACACCTGTTTCCTCCATAGCTTCCTTGAAAGCCTTGTCGCCGTTCATGCCGAGAGAAACTATCTGATACATCGGTAAGAAGTCAAGGCAAGCTCTCTGACCCTTTGTCAGAACGGAAACGAGAGGGTAGAGCAGGTATCTGTCCGCATTTTCAAGGTCGTATTCATCGCTCGTGATTAAATCGTAAAGCGAAATATCGTCGTTTACCAAGCTTTTGAGAACCGCATACTGCGTTCCTGCGGCAAACCAGTTTGTTATGTCAAAATCCTCGTGTTCAGCCGCATATGCCTCTACCTCTTTTTCGGTACTGCCAAGGGGAAGGTCTTCTTTAGTGTAGTTTTCAAGGTAATTTTTATAAGCTTCAAACTTTGAGTAAATTGACTTCGCATCCTCGTCATATTCGGCGGCAAGCTGCTTAACGGCTTGGTCGACAGGGAGATTTTTCTCGTCCATAAGCCCTTCAACCATTTCGTCATATGTTTTTGCGGTGTTATATCTTTCTGCCCAAAGTGACTGAGTGTCATCGCAAGCAAGGGCGATTATCTGCTCGATACTGAGAACAGCATTTGAATTGCCCTGCATAAGAATTGTCGTCATATCGGCAATCTTGCTTTTTTCATCATCTGTTAAAGCGTTGTATTCCTCGTCGGAATATTCCTCCTTAACTCTGTTGAGGAGAAGGTCGCCCATATACTGCTGTGTATCATCGTCATAGAGAAGATTGAGCATATCGTGTGCGGCTTTTGCACGCTCCTGACCGTTGTTGTAGTTGTTTCTGTACTCGTTTACGGAAACAACAAAGTCAGAGATAAACGCTTGAATGTTTGACTTCTGCTCGTCAAGAAGCATCTGATAATCCTGAACGCTGTAGCCGCCTTTCATATTCATAAGACGCATATCAGTTATGGCTTCCTCGGGGTCGGTGGTAGTTTTATATCCGAGATAAACAGCTCTCTTTGTAGAGAATGTATCATCGGCACCTTCATTGAGGTTGTAATCAAGAACCTCATATCCGTTATTTGTAAGCCAGTTTTTTGCCTCATCCTCCGTGTTGCCGTAGCTTAAATAGACTTCCTTGATATAGGTTTTGTCTCTGGAGGAAGCGGCAAATGCGTTGGTGCAGGTAAGAAGACATGTAGTTAAAATAAGAAATACGCTTATAAACGCATTTATTATTCTTTTTGTCATATGTTTATTCCGCCTTTACTTGTTTTTTCTTTTTAGCGTTCTTGCTTACGAAGTATACGATTACAGCTATTGCCGCAACTGCACAGCCTCCGATAAGCGCATAGGTGCCGTTTGTAAAAATACTGCCGACATAAGCGTTGGAGTCGGTATTGAAGAAGAGATAAATTCCGTTCTTACCATCTGAGTATGTATAACCCATTTTC
>CAVFQD010000057.1:0-10892 GCA_963624605.1 Eshraghiella crossota
GCTGATATTTAAGCGATGAGCTTCCTGCGTTAATAACAAGAATTTTCATTGTTTTCCTCCTCTGAGATGTCAGGTTGAAATTTTTTCGTAAATATTATATACTTATCAATATGATTTTTCAAGATAAAAAGCGAATTTTGACGGGAGATGACGGAATGGGAGAGCTTTTGGTACACACATTTGAGCCTGTTTTTGACTCAAACTCGGAAATTCTTGTGCTCGGCTCGTTTCCGTCGGTAAAATCGAGGGAAAACAATTTCTATTACGAACATCCGCAAAACAGGTTTTGGAAGGTTACGGCAGCCGTCTTTTCCCGACCTGTTCCGAATACCGTTGACAAAAAGAAATGCTTTTTGCTTGAAAATAAAATTGCACTGTGGGATGTTATAAAATCCTGCGAGATAACAGGCTCTGCCGACAGCACCATAAAAAGCGTTACACCTAACGAATTGTCCGAAATTTTAGCTGTCGGAAGCATAAAACACATATACGCAAACGGCAAAACGGCTCAAAAGCTTTATAATAAATATATAAAGAAAAGTACGGGTATCGAAATAACCGCCTTGCCCTCGACCAGCCCCGCAAATGCGGCGTTTTCTATGGAGAAACTGATAAAGGAGTGGAGTGTTATAAATGAGCATAATCGGAATTGTTTGTGAATTCAATCCATTTCACTGCGGTCATAAGCATCTTATAGACTCTGTAAAAAAGGACGGAGACACGCTTGTGTGCGTTATGAGCGGCAACTTTGTTCAGCGGGGAGAGCCTGCCGTTTTTCCAAAAGACATAAGAATAAAAGCGGCGCTTTATAACGGTGCCGATATTGTATTGGAATTGCCGTTTGTTTATGCGACGGCGAGTGCGGAGATTTTTTGCGAAAACGCCGTCCGTATTCTTGAGAACTTCGGCTGTGATACCGTAGCTTTCGGCAGTGAGTGCGGCGACATGGAAAAGCTTAAAAAAATTGCCGAAATTACCGCTGAACCGGATTTTGACTGTAAAGTAAAATCTTATCTTGAAAAAGGCATAAGCTATCCCGCAGCCCGTGAAAAGGCAATTTGCGACTGTGAGGGCGGTGCGGTTGTTTCCTCTCCGAACGATATACTTGCTGTAGAATATATCAAGGCGATAATCAAAAACGGATATAATATAAAGCCTGTTACCGTAAAAAGGGAGGGCGCAGGCTATAACTCGCTTGACGAAACGCAAAAATTCGCCTCCGCAGTTCTTTTGAGAAATATGCTTTACGAAAAAGCGGATATTTCCGACTTCGTACCGAAAAATACGAAAGAACTGTATACTTCGGCTGCGGAGAACGGCAGAATTATCGACAAAGAAAAATACGAAATCGCCGTTTCGGCTCTGCTTCGCTCAAGCAGAGAAAAAATCGGCGGAAATATTGCATATATGTCCGAGGGACTTGAAAACAGGATAATTTCCGCCGTCGCTTCCGAAACAACCCTTGACGGAATATATGACGGTGCAAAAACCAAGCGTTATACCCATTCGCGCATACGCCGCGCGGTGTTATCCTCCGCTTTCGGCGTGACGAAATCCGATTTGTCAATAAAAGCGCCGTATATCAGACTTTTGGGCTTTAATATGAAATCGTCAGACGCTCTCGGAAGCTGCGTAAAAAGCTCAAAGCTGCCGTTTATTGCTTCGTATTCGGATATTGCAAAAGCAAATAACGGGCAGATAAACGCCGTTTTCAAAAAGGAGTGCGAAGCAAGCGATATTTTTTCTCTTTCGCTTTCAAAACCAGAAAAGTGCGGATATGAAATGACATATATGCCGCAAAAGGTAAAATAGTTTGCAGGAAATCTTGCAAAAAGCGTTCGTTTCAATTATAATATTTCAGATACAGCAAATGAAAAAGGATAAGTGCTTTTATGAAAAACAATTTATTGGCAAGGCTTGAAGATAAAACCGTAAAATATTCCAAAAGCCACAGGAAAATAGCTGATTTTATCATAACGAACTATGACAAGGCAGCGTTTATGACGGCGGCTTCGCTCGGCGAAAAGGTCGGAGTAAGCGAATCAACCGTTGTCAGGTTTGCAAGCGAGTTGGGCTTCAAGGGCTATCCCGAAATGCAAAAAGAGCTCCAGCAGATGATAAAAACCAAGCTTACCACCGTTCAGAGAATGGAGGTCTCACAAAGCTTGCTCGGCAATAACGATATTATCACTACCGTATTAAACGACGATATAAATCTTATCCGTGAAACCGCGGAAACAGTGTCAAAAGAGGCGTTTGAAAATGCCGTTAAGGCTATTAACAGCGCAAAAAAGATATATATTCTCGGCGTTCGCTCCTCTGCGGCGCTCGCATATTTTCTCGCTTTCTATTTTAACCTTGTTTTTGACAGCGTTATCCTTGTTGACTCGTCAAGCGCATCGGAGATGTTTGAACAGGTGTTCAGAATAGGCGAGGGCGATGTATGCATTGCTATAAGCTTCCCAAGATATTCAAAGCAGGCAGTAAACGCTCTGCGGTTTATTTCCGACAGAAAAGCTACCGTTATTTCAATTACCGATACCGAAAACTCACCGATTGCTCCGTTCAGTGACCATCTGCTTGTCGCAAAGAGCAATATGGCGTCGGTAGTTGACTCTCTTGCGGCTCCGTTGAGTCTTATCAACGCTCTTATCGCAAGCGTTACTTTAAGCCGTAAAAATGAGGCGTACAGGAATTTCAACGAGCTTGAGCATGTCTGGGATAAGTATCAGGTTTATGAGAAAGAAGAGGCTGACGGCGATGAGTAAGGTTATTGTTGTCGGCGCAGGCGCGGCAGGCTGTATGGCAGCCGGAACGGCGGCACAGAACGGTAACGATGTTGTTTTACTTGAACGCAACAGTAAAATCGCCCGTAAGGTGTTGATAACCGGCAAGGGCAGATGTAATGTCACGAACGCCGAAACCGACATACAGGCTTTGATTTCCAATGTTCCCCAAAACGGAAGATTTTTATACGGCGCGTTTTCCGATTTTTCCACCGCCGATACCCGTGAGTTTTTTGAAAATCTCGGCGTTGAATTAAAGGTCGAAAGGGGAAACAGAGTTTTTCCCGTCAGCGACAGGGCGATGGATATTGTAGACGCTCTTAATAAATTTATCACAAAAAACGGCGTTAAACGCAGGCAGGAAAGGGTTATAGACCTTATCTGCGAGAAAGGCGAGGTTAAGGGTGTTGCAGCCGAAAGCGGAGAAAGGTATTATGCCGACAGCGTAATAATCGCAACAGGCGGAAAATCTTATCCGAAAACGGGCTCGACGGGAGACGGCTATACGCTCGCAAAAAGCGTTGGGCATAATATAGTTGAAATCAGACCGTCCTTGGTTGCGCTTACCTGCCGTGAGGGCTATTGCAGTGAGGCTATGGGTCTATCACTTCGTAACTGCGCAATAAGGGTAATTGATACCGTAACTCAAAAACAGATATATTCCGACTTCGGCGAGATGCTGTTTACTCATTTCGGCGTTTCGGGACCGATGATACTTTCCGCAAGCGCACATATGAGGAATATGGAGAGCGGAAGGTATGAAATATATGTTGATATGAAGCCTGCCCTGGACGAACATAAGCTTGACGAAAGAATTCAAAGAGATTTGCTCGAAAATTCCAACAAGGCAATCTCAAATTCGCTCGGTATGCTTTTGCCGAGGGCGATTATAAACCCCGTTATCAGGCTGTCGAGGATAAGACCGTCGACAAAGTGCAATCAGGTCACTAAGGAGATGCGGCAAAGCCTTGTAAGGACAATTAAAAATATGAAGCTTACCGTACTCAATTTTTGCTCAATAGACGAGGCTGTTATTACCTCGGGTGGAGTGGACTGTAAGGAAATAAACCCGAAAACCATGGAGTCAAAGCTATGCAAAAATCTGTATTTTGCGGGCGAAGTGATAGATGTCGACGCATATACGGGCGGCTTTAATTTGCAGATTGCGTTTTCAACGGGTCGTGTTGCCGGAGAAAGCGTATAAAGAAAGGATTATATTATGGTAGTTAATGTTGCTGTTGACGGACCTGCAGGCGCAGGCAAAAGCACAATTTCCCGTGCGGCGGCTAAGGAATTGGGCTTTATATATGTCGATACGGGGGCGCTGTACCGTGCTGTCGGCGTTTATGCTTTGAGACACGGCATATGCACAAAGGACGCGGTAAATATCGAAAAGGCGCTCAAAGACATAAAGGTTGAACTGAAATTTGTCGGCGATGTTCAGCATGTTTTCTTAAACGGCGAAGACGTTTCGAACGAAATCAGGACTCCCGACGCTTCGATGGCGGCCTCCGATGTTTCGGCAATTCCGTGCGTTCGTGCGTTCCTGTTCGATTTGCAGAGAGATATTGCAAAAAAAAATAATTGTCTTATGGACGGCAGGGATATAGGCACCGTTGTTTTGCCCGACGCAAAAATCAAAATTTTCCTTACGGCATCCGCCGAGGAAAGAGCAAAGAGAAGATATAAAGAGCTTACGGAAAAGGGCGCAAAGGACACTTATGAAGAGGTGCTTTCCGACTTGCAGAAAAGGGATTATCAGGATTCGCACCGTGAGATTGCACCGTTAAAGCCAGCCGAGGACAGCATTATTGTCGATACCTCGGATTACAGCTTTAATGAAGCTAAAAATAAAATTGTAAATATCATCAAGGAGAGAATATAATGCAGTTTGATTTCAGCAAGGTTAAGGAATATAAGCTTTATCAGGCGTTGAGATGGGTAGCTGTACTGTTTTGTCTCAGATACAAGGTAACATATATCGGCAGAGATAACATTCCGCAGGACGGCGGATTTATAATTGCCTGTAATCATCAAAGCGGAGTTGACCCGATAATTCTCGGCAGAGGTGTTAAACGCACTATCCATTTTATGGCAAAGGAGGAGCTCTTTGAAAATGAGGCTCTCGGTATTTTCATAAAGCATATGAACGCTTTTCCCGTGCGCAGAGGACAGGGCGATACTACTGCCGTGGAGTTCGCTGAGGATATTGTAAGGAATGGCTATGTTTTGGGAATTTTTCCGGAGGGAACACGCTCAAAGGATTTTAAGCCGGCAAGAGGTAAGTCAGGCACGGCTCTTATTGCCAAAATGACCGGTGCGGATGTTCTTCCCGCTTCAATATATACAAGCGACCGATACAAAAAAGGTACACGCCTTACGGTTCGTTTCGGTAAGCTTATCAAAAATGAAGAGTTTTGTTTTACCGAAGAGCCGCACAGCACAAAGGAGCTTAAGGACGCAACAAAGCGCATTATGGGCGATATTACTTCACTTTGGGAGGAAGGACATTGCGAGAAATAACACTTGCCAAATCGGCAGGCTTCTGCTTCGGCGTAAACAGGGCTGTTAATTTACTTGAAAAAATGGTTGACGACGGTAAAAGCGTATGCACAATAGGTCCGATTATCCACAATCCGCAGGTTATTTCGTCGTTTGAAAAGAGGGGAGTGCGCATTATCGAGCATCCCGACGAATGTAAAAGCGGAGATGTTATTGTTGTAAGAACTCACGGAATTACCAAGGAGCTTTTGAAAGAGGTCAAGAGCGTTTCTCCTGAGTTTTGTGACGCTACATGCCCGTTCGTTTTGAAAATTCACAAGACGGTAAGCGAAAATTCCGACGAAAACACCGTAACCTTTATTGCGGGGGACAAATCACATCCCGAGGTTATCGGAATAAGGAGCTACTGCAACGGTCCGTCCTTTGTGTTTAATACCGAGGAAGAATTGGATGAAATTATCAACTCCAACCCCGATTTAGTCAATAATCGTCTAATTCTCGTGTCCCAAACTACATTTTCGATAAAATCTTTTGAAAAATATGCAAAAAAAATCAAAAATTACTATACAAACGCCGTAATTTTTGATACAATATGTAATGCGACAGAAGAAAGACAAAAGGAAGCCACTCAACTTTCGCTTAAAAACGACGCTATGATAATCATAGGCGGCCGTCAAAGTTCTAATACGGCTAAGCTGAAAGCTGTGTGTGAATCCAATTGCCCTACTTATCTGATTGAGACTTATGAGGAATTGAACGGCATCGATTTCTCAAGGTTTAAGTCAGTAGGCGTTACTGCGGGAGCATCGACTCCTGACAGTATAATTAAGGAGGTACTCAAAACAATGACCGAAAAATTAGAACAAACAGTCAGCACAAATGCAGTAAAGGAGGAGGCAACGATGGCTGAAGATACATCTTTTGCTGCTATGCTTGAAGAATATATAGATGAAAGCACAGACCAAAAAGTTGTAGGCGTAGTCGTAGGCGTTTCACCGTCAGAGGTTGAGGTTGAAATCGTCGGAAGAAAACATACAGGCTACATTCCTGCAAGTGAGTTCAGCAATGACCCCAACTGCGATATTACAAAAGAAGTTAAAATCGGTGACAAGCTTGACCTTATCATTATGAAAACAAACGATGCCGAAGGTACGGTTATGCTCTCCAAAAAGCGCTATGACGCAGCTAAGGCTTGGGAAACAATCGACCCCGAAAGCGACGAAATTGTTGAGGGTAAGGTTACAGGCGTCGTTGGCGACGGTAAGGGTCTTTATGTTCAGTACAACGGAATTCGTGTATTTGTTCCAGCTTCACTTTCAAAATTCAGCAGAAACGATTCTCTTGAGGATATGGTCGGCACGACTGTTAAGTTCAAGATTATTGAAGCAGATAAGAGAAGACGCAGAGTTGTAGGCTCAATCAAGGCTGCTAACAGAGACATCCGCAAGGAAGAGGCTGAAAAGTTCTGGGCGCAGGCAGAAGAGGGACAGAAGTATACCGGTACCGTTCGTTCTCTTACAAAGTACGGCGCTTTCGTTGACCTCGGCGGTGTTGACGGAATGATTCATATTTCCGAGCTTTCATGGACAAGAATAAAGCACCCCTCGGATGTTGTTAATGTAGGCGACACAGTTGAGGTTTACATAAAGGCTCTTGACCGTGAAAACAAGAAGATTTCACTCGGCTTTAAGAAGATTGAGGACAATCCGTGGGAAATTCTTAAGAGAGATTATCCCGTTGGTACCGAGCTTACCGCTAAAATCGTCGGACTTACTACATTCGGCGCATTTGCAAACATCATTCCGGGAATTGACGGACTTATCCATATTTCCGAAATTTCATATGAGCATGTTGCAAATACGGCAGATGTTCTCAAGGTAGGTCAGGAAGTTAAAGTTAAAATTCTTGACATTGACTTCGACAAGAAGCGTGTAAGCCTTTCAATTAAGGCTCTTCTCGATCCTCCCGCTGCCGCAGAGGCAGTTGAAGCTCCCGCAGAGGAAGCTCATGTTGAGGAATAATTTAATTTCTTGAATCAAGGAGGATAGTGAAACTGTTTTCGCTATCCTCTTTATTTTTGAAGGGGAATCGTTATGTTAGGTAAAATCATTTCCGCCGCAGTTCTTGCAGGCGCGGCGGCAACAGCCGGATATATAGCAAAGAAGAAAAATCCCGATTTTTGCCCGGAGTGCGACATACGCAAGGCTGTGGCAAAGCTTGGTGTCCATATTAAAACAACCGAAAAATATGACAACGGTGCGGCTCTTACCCCGCCTATGGGTTGGTCAAGCTGGAACTCGTTCAGAACAGAGATTTCAGAGAAAAAAATTCTTCAGATTGCCGAAGCCATGAAAAAGAGCGGCTTGCTTGACGCAGGGTATAACTATGTAAATCTTGACGACTGCTGGCACAGTTCTACCCGTGATGCCGACGGCAGACTTCGCGGTGATCTTGCCACATTCCCGAGAGGCATTAAACCGCTTGTTGAGGATTTGAACAAAATGGGCTTCAAGGCGGGAATATACTCATCAAACGGAACGCTTACCTGTGAGGATCTTCCCGCTTCACTCGGAAATGAGAGGATTGACGCAGAAACCTTTGCAGAATGGGGAATCGAGTATTTCAAATACGATTTCTGCCACAACAAGGCTATTACATCAAAGGCTCCGCTCATAGACAAGGTTATAATTACTGACAAAAACGGCGGAAACGAGCAGATCTTGGAGGCTGAAAACGGCGAGCTTTACGGAACCGCCAAAATAATCGAAGATAAGGACGGCTCATATGTTTCACGCCTTGACAGCAACATGGGAAGCGTACGCTTCAGCTTTGTAAATGTTCCTGAGGACGGGGAATACGCATTAACCCTTGTCGTAAGAAAAGCAGGTGACAATAAAAAATATGCAACCGTTACAGTAAACGACATAAATGTTTATCCTGTTGACATTCCGCCTACCAAGGCTTGGAGCAGAACGGGCAGATGTCAGATAACGGTAAACCTCAACAAGGGCGATAATACAATAGAAATTAAGAACCCCATCGGTTCAAGAATGGACTCTGCGGCTACTCAGTACATAAATATGGGTAAGGAATTAAAGCGTGCAACAAAGCTTTATGCAGAAAAGAATAATGTACCTGAAAAGCCGATTGTATATTCAATTTGCGAATGGGGCACAAACAAGCCATGGAAATGGGGCGCACAGGCGGGTAATCTTTGGAGAACAACCCCGGATATTAAGCCTGTATGGGCTTCAATCCTCGGAATTTATGAGGTAAATGTCAAGCTTGCCGATTATTCGGGAATAGGCGGCTGGAACGACCCCGATATGCTTGAGGTTGGCAACGGAAAGCTTACCGTTGAGGAAAATAAATCGCATTTCACTCTTTGGTGTATGCTTTGCGCTCCGCTTATTCTCGGTAATGATATAAGAACATTCATCGACGCAGACGGCAATGTTGATTATGACAATAAGATTTTGCAGATTGTCACTAATAAGGATCTTATTGCCGTTAATCAGGACAAAAAGGGAGTTCAGTGCAGAAGAATGAAAACGAATGCAATTTCCGATATTCTCGTAAAGCCGCTTGATAAGGGTGATGTTGCAATTTGCTTTTTCAATAAATCAAATGCCGAAAAGGATATGAGCGTTTCACTGAAAGATGTTGCAAATCTCAGCTATGTTGAGTTAAACGATGTCGGCGCTTATCAGTTTACCGACCTTTGGAGCAAGGAAATAGATGTTACTTCGGGCTCGATAAATGCCCGTGTTCCGTCGCACGGAGTTCGTGTTTTCCGTGTAAAATCAATCTAAGCAATAGGAGTTATAAATGAAAGTTAAGCTTTATACGCTTGGCTGTAAGGTCAATCAGTATGAAACACAGGAAATAACCGAGGATTTGTTGCGAAACGGTTTTTCCGTTACATTAAGCGATGACGACGCAGATGTTTTTGTCGTGAATTCCTGCACCGTAACTGCGGAAAGCGACAGAAAGACCCGTCAGACCGTCAGGCGTCTCAAAAGAATTCATCCAAACAGCATTGTTGTTTTAACGGGCTGTATGCCGCAGGCATTTCCGCAGATGGCAGGCGAGCTCACGGCGGCTGATGTCGTAATCGGCAATAAGGATAATGTGTCTTTGGTCGCTAAGCTCAAGAGATTTATAGAAAACAGGCAAAGAATTGTCGAGATAAATCAGCATATGTCGGGTGAGGCGTTTTGCGGAAAGCCCATTTATGAGTTTAACGAGCGTACGCGTGCTATAGTTAAAATTGAGGACGGTTGCGACAGATTTTGTTCATACTGCGTTATTCCTTATGCGAGGGGCAGGGTGCGCTCAAAGCCTATCGAGCAGATAAAAAGCGAGGTTTCCGCGCTTGCCGATAAGGGATTTACGGAAATCGTGCTTGTCGGAATCAATCTTTCGGCATATGGTAAGGACACGGGAGAAAAATTTTACAACGCTGTTGCGGCGGCTTGTGAAAATGAAAAAATTAAGCGTGTAAGGCTCGGCTCATTAGAGCCTGATCATCTCACCGACGAGGTCTTGACAGAGCTTTCAAAATGTGAAAAGCTTTGCCCACAGTTCCATATTTCGCTCCAGAGCGGTTGCGACAATACATTAAAGCGTATGAACCGCCACTATTCAGCCGAGGAATACTATGACCTCTGCCAAAAACTCCGTGAAAAGTTTGCGGATTGCACGCTTACAACCGATATTATGGTCGGCTTTTCGGGCGAAACCGAAAAAGAATTTAACGACACGGTTAAATTTGCAGAAAAAATCGGCTTTGAAAAGATACATATTTTCCCGTACTCTGTAAGAGAGGGCACAAGAGCCGCCGGCTTTGACGGCAAAATCGAAAAGGCTGTCAAGGAACAGCGTGTTGCCGAACTTTCAAGGGTTGCGGAGAAAATCAGAAGCGAGTTTTTGAAAAAGCAGATAGGTAGAACCGTTGAAATCATACCCGAAACAAAGCGCGACGGTGATTTTGTATTCGGCTATACCGCAAATTATACTCCAGTGCTGGCAAGGCTTTCGGATTTTGCGGTCGGAACACCGGTAAGCGTTAAAATAACCTCAAGTGACTCCGAGCATTGTTATGCGGAATAAGAATAAATAATTTTTTATTTCCCTAAAAAACATATAAGACAAATCATCTCTATATCTTTTAGTTAGATATAGAGATGATTTTTGTATAAAACGCATTATTTTTTATCTGTTAATCCAATAAAATAATCAGCAGATACATTATAAAATTTGCATAATTTTATTAAATCATCTATTTTTAATTCGGCTCTACCGGCTTAAATATGATTGTATCCTTGTTGTGATTTTTGTATGATTTCACCGACTTGTTTTTGTGTTAAATCGTGATCTTCTCGAAAGGATAAAAATGATAAAACCGAGGATTTTTTAACAAAAAATGTGCATATGTCGGTTGGAGTGAGGATGAAGCACCTGCTTTACACAGGATGCTTGACTCGGTAAAAATTGGTGATATTATTTTTATAAAAGGATTTTATCCTCGCCTAAAAAACTTTCAATAAAAGTTGTAGGAATTGTTACTGATACAAAAAAACAAATTGACGGACTTGGTACCGG
>CAVFQD010000058.1:0-10783 GCA_963624605.1 Eshraghiella crossota
TTGTAAGCACAAGTCCGGTTCATTCGAATGAGTCAGTTAAATCAATTGAAAACGAAGTCTTGACAATTATTGATGAAATGAGCGAAATATTCTTAACAGATAAAAATAATACATATAATATGATAGATAAGGTTATATATTTGGCGAATAAGCGTAATGCTATTTTGCGAAAATTAAATAAATAAATTTATTGTAATTATCCATACCATGTGATAAAATAAATGCGTAAAGGAGTGATACGATGTCATCGATTGAGACAAAAAGAACGACGGCAATCAAAGTTGCAGATGCGTTAAATAGCATTGAAGGCGTGCCTGTATCAACCTTTGCAAAGGATCTTTCTGCAAAATGGGCAAAAGGCGAAATTACAGGCGCAGATATGAAAGCCGCTTTAATAGCAAAACATAAGAAAATATCATAGGTGAGTTTATGAACGATTTGTACTTGATTCCTAACAGTACAGTCCTCAAGAACCTGCTTGGCATAACAAATGAAAAAGAGCTTGATTTGGCAGAGGCTGAATTATCTCGTGCAAACATGATGCTGCTGTATGAAAATGGCTTTAGTGATTTTTCATCCGGCGGCTTTTGTTTTATTCACAAGTTTTTATTTGGCGATGTTTACGAGTGGGCAGGACAGTATAGAAAAATAAATATACAAAAGCGTGAAGAGTTGCTGGCAGGTCGAAGCGTTTGGTATTCGAATGTTACCGAAATAGGTGCTGATCTTGATAAAGTTTTTGTCGAAATCAAAAAGATTGATTGGGCAAGTCTTACACGAGAAGATTTTGCAAAACAAATTGCAAGGCTGTTTCCAAAGCTTTGGCAAGTTCATCCGTTTAGAGAAGGCAACACAAGAACTACTGTAATGATGATGACATTCTTTGTGGAACGCTATGGTTATTATTTTGACCAAAATCTTATGGCTGAAAGTGCCGGTTATGTGCGTGATTCTTTTGTTTTGGCAAGCCTTGGTGAGCATTCGGAATATGAACATTTGGAGAAAATCTTGCTTGACGCAATTTACACTGAGCCTGTTGAGTATGCGAGTGACGATATAGAATCCAAAGATAAGACAGAAAAGTACGAAAAATACAGGTCAAAAAATTACACTCCGACTAAACATGAGTATATGGAGTGATTAAAAAAGTGAAATACACAAAACTCACAAATGAGTGTTGTATAGATCGAACCAAGTATGACATAGAATGTGAATTACTGCTATTCATTAAAACGCTTTTGACCATTTATTGACCACTTACGAACGGAAATCGGGATAAAAACACAGTGCTGAATTAAAAAACAGTCGTTTCAAGGTATAAAAGAAACGGCTGTTTTTCGTTGCTTTGGGTGTATTTCATATTTTTTCATCTGTTTCGTAATGCGCAGGTCGTCGGTTCGAGTCCGACTATCAGCTCCAAGGGCAGAGATTATCTCTGCCTTTTATTTTTAAGTAATTAAGTTTGAAAACAATTTTGGCACAATATAATTTTTGAGGAGTAGTGTGAAAAATCACACTACCGTGATTGTATTGCCCTCAAAATTTGCCTTCGGCAGAATTTTGAGATGGCAGAAATCACCATCACGCCTGTTCAGGCAACGCAGGTTAAACAGGTGATTTTCAATAGACTGTTTGTTGCCTGAAAGGCTATGGTGATTAATATGAAAAAGTATATATGTACAATCGCCTCTATTGATGAAGTGATAACAAAATGGAATTATGAAATAAAAAAGCAAAAGCAAAGGAAATCAGCTTTAGAGTTGTTGAAAAATAACGCAGTTGAGAATATAAAAAACGGTCAGATTATTACATATTACGGTAAATTAGGCAATAAAATTATTTGTCAGGCAACTGCAATGTTTGACGAAAATATTATTCAAAACAGTGACGGTCTTGTCGGAGCTAAAACAGTATATCTGTGTAATTTCAGTGCGGATAAAAAATATCAAGGCAAGGGATATTTTTCAAAGCTGTTCAAATTTGTAATCAAAGACTTGAAAAACAAAGGTTATATAAAGTGTACTTTAGGCGTTGAGCCGAAAGAAACAAAGAACTTGCAAATTTATCGGCATTTCGGGTTTAACACATTGATAAAATCAGGACAGCAAACCTATCCCGACGGAACAATTATTGATGTTGATTATTATGAAATGGAATTAGATTAAAACAAAAAATCTCACTCTTTTTTACGGAGTGAGATTTTTTTGTAATCAAATGTAATGCTTTCGATACAATAACAATTTGCTTTGAAGTAAAGCTGCTTTGTCAGCACTCGACCTTAGTTAGCGGCTTTGCGCTTTTTAACGATAATAATCACGGCAATCGCTACCGCCAACACTGCTGCTGCGGCGATAATAACGACCTGTACCGATACGGCACTGTCGCTGCTTTCCGAAATATCGGGCAGCTTGCCGTATGAGGAAGCGTCAAGAGTTACGGTCAAAGGGTCAACCTGCTTGAGCTCGTCAATAACCTCGTGCGTTTCAGGATTCCTGCCGTTTTTCATGGTGTTGCTGTTTTTGCTCATATACCAACGAACATCGTTAAGGAGCTGTCCTGCGTCATTAAATGCCTGTTCCTGAACTGAATTACAGTAATCGGTTATGTATTGCTTTGCGGCAGAGCTGTCATCAAGGGAAGCAGCGTTTTCAAGAACGCTCTGCATGCTTTCGGTCATAAGCGTTTCTGCCTGATGCCAATATGTTCGTACGGGCGTGCCGTAGATTTTATATGCATTCTTCTCAACGCAAAGAGTGTTGAGCTCCTTGAAACGGTAATACGGATAAAGCTGTGTGTCGAACACGCCTGCTTCGTCGGCAGTCTGATTGCGGGAGTAGGGAGCGCTGATTGAGGTTGCACCGTTAGATATCGGAACGAATACGCCGTACAGTGCCGGACCCGTGCTCTCCCATGTTACGCACGACATATCGGCGGAAAGTGACGGATATATCTGCGCAATATGCACGCTCAATGCAGTGTCGGTTCCGATAACTCTCATATCCGTGCGTCCTGTTTCGTCAGGGCTGTATTGAGTGCCCTCATAGCGGTTGCGCATAATTTCCATAACATCAAGCAACGATACTTTTTTCTCTGCCGTAAAGCAAAGCGGATACAGAGCGCTCTTGTCATAATCTCCGTAAGCGGCAGGAGCCATAAGCTGATGCGCTATCCATGTTCTCATATGAGAATAGTTCGTTACTACCTCGTCGCCGGAATAGGTTGCAAGAAGATTAAGCTTGCCGTTTTCGCCGTACACCGCAAAGCCATAGTCCTTTGCGAGGCTTTCAAGCTCCTTGGAGAGTATGCAGTCGGAATAATCCGATGTATATTCAAGCGAAAATTCATTTCCGAATGCGCATACCTTGTCGTCGGGCAACTTTACAGCCGCGTATTGATGACCGTTGTACATCTCGACATACCACGCTTCCTTTTGGTCGGCAATTAGGGCAATATTAACCTCACTGCTGCCGTAGGTGTCGATAAGAGAAAGAAGCACCTCAACGCCTTCTCTGGCGGTAGCACTTTGGCAAGTTACAAGATCGACGGCAGTGAATTCCGACAAACCGTGCTCTACAAGCGGATCGGCATTAAGTGCAGCTTCGTTTGAAAACGATGTGATGGACATTATCATCGCCACGCCGTATTCGTTTGTGCAAACTGTCGCATCGCTGCCGAGACCGTTGGCAGCCGTTGCGCTTGCCATCCAAGGGGTGGAGGTGTAACGGTAAGTCGTGTCCGGCAGGGTTGCGAACACCGTTTTGTCGTTGTCAACCGGCATTGTTCTTCCCGGCTTGTTCTCAACGCGTTCGGTGATTGTTACATAATTTGCCCAAACATCCTGATAATCATTGGACTTTGCCATGATTACAGTGCCGTCTGCGCTCGCTTCAGAGCCTACATATACTGCGGTACAGGCATAAGCCTGAACAGCGCCGGTACATGCTAACAGCATAATTAAAGCGGCAAGACATATTGTTTGCAGAAGTTTTTTTCTCTTTTTCATATTCTCTTGTCTCCTTTTAATTCAAATGGCGAAGCCTTAAATTAAGCCGGCAAAGATTACTTGTATCGCCGTGCGCACAATTTTCAATTCAGCATACACCCAAAAAGCAAAAAAGTCAATATAACAGTTGCCTGTATATCGTGAGATTTCAAAGACGGCGCTTATTAGGAATTACGGGCTCGTCAAAAATTTATCTATCAAAGTTCAAAGTCCCGTTAATTGGACTTTGATGGCGATATAATAAAATTACAAAGGGAAAATCTAAAATTAAGGAAAAGAGGATTTTAATATGAAAAATGAAGAAAAACTAATGCCGTCTCAGATGTTAAAGATGTTTTTGGACTTCATAGAGAATGTAAAATCCGACTACGATTATAACTTTGAGGCTATGAAAAACGAGGACCGTATAACGCAGGATTATCTGCATATGCTTGAGCTTGACAATTTGTCATATCATGAGCGCGGAAGAGCGGCAACGGAGCTTGCGGAAAATCGCCGTAATCGCAGAAAATACAAGGATGCCGTTGAGGAGCTTGAGCCGATTGTGAATTTTTTAGACGATCAGCAAAACAGAATGTTTGTAAACAGGCTGTCCGGACTTTTGGGTCAGGTGCGCAAGGTGGAAAATTATCATCAAAGGCGCTTTTATATACCTAAAGCGGGAAATACGCAAGCTGCTAAACCGGAGACAGAATTATTATCCAAGATTTCGTAATGGAAAATTCAAATTCAAACAGGTTAAATATTTTTATAAGTTTTTTTGAAAGGGGAACACAATGAGCTTTACAATAGGATTTTCGGCAACCTCGGAAAATACACCGAAAAATAAGGACACGGATTTGTCTCTGAAGAAAGCCGATGGGACTTTACCGAAGAAGTCGGTGGTCGATGTATATTTCCCCGAAAGGGACCTGACATGTTCGTATTATAATGAAAAGTTCGATTTGAAATGCGGAGATATCGTTTTTGTCGACGGTAAGCTTGAGGGTAAGCAGGGGCGTGTCGTTGCTGTGAATTATAATTTCAAAATCAAGATTTCGGATTATAAGCAGGTAACGGGCGTTGCGGACACGGATGTGAAGGGTAAGTTTTACTGCGTGAATTCAGAGCTTATAACAACCGACCGAAACGCTTTACCGTATGAAAAAATAATCACATGGTTTAAGGCTCCGGATCCGGAGGAGTATGTTTATAACACCGACGGTACGGGATTTTCTCTTGACGATTTAAGCGGAATGAACATAACGAAGCAGGCGGCAGAGAGGGGAAACGATTATTATATAAACGGCGATGTTGTCTATACGGAAGTTTCGGACGGCAAGGGCAGGGCAATTGTTATGGGTTCAAAACCGTACGAGGTTGAATTTGAAATAAGTGCAAGAGAAATAAAATCAATAGTTTGCTCTTGCTACTGCTCGGGTGCTTGTAAGCACGAATTTGCCGCAATGCTTCAGTTAACGGAGCTGCTTGATATTCTTGAAAATAAACTTCCCGATACGGAAGATGAAAAATACTTTGCGGCAGTCAATATGCCTTTATTTTTCAGATATGCCGTTAACGGAAAATCAAGCGGCAGTCTCACTTTTGGCTGATAAAACAAAAAGCAATAAAAATCCTGCCGTATTAAATTCGCTTTTTCGTACAAAATATTACAGAAAAGCAACTTTAATACAAGGGAGAAATTATTGTGAAAGCAACAGGAATAGTAAGAAGAATAGACGACCTCGGCAGGGTTGTCATTCCCAAAGAAATAAGACGAACACTGCGTATGCGCGAGGGCGACCCGTTGGAAATTTTCACTGCGGCGGACGGCGAGATTATATTCAAAAAATATTCTCCGATAGGAGAGTTTTCGGAATTTGCGGTGCAATATACAGAGGTGCTCAGCCGTGCTACCGGTATGACGGTTATGATAACCGACAGAGACCATGTGATTTCGGTTTCAGGCTCGCAGAAAAGGGAACTTTCCGACGGCAGGGTGTCGGCGGAGCTTGAGAGGCTTATGGATGAAAGAGGCTCGTTTACGGCAAAGTCGGGAAACGGTATAAAGCCCGTTATGAAAAGCGAGCTTGAAGCCTCGATTGCTTATACGATTATCGGCTCGGGCGATGTGTCGGGTTCGGTTGTAATGATGTTTGACGCACAGAAAGCACCGCCTGATTCGACCAAAGAAAAATTAGTTTCAGTTGCGGCGTTATTCCTCGGAAAGCAGACGGAGGGATAACGCCGCCCATAGGACGAGTGAAAAATGAAGAATGAAGAATTGCGAGTGCTTCGCATGTCGTCGTTTTCTTCGTATCGTCCGACAGCATTAAAGGCACACTCATCAAGAGTGTGCCTTTGCTCATTTTTGTTTTACTGCTTCCACGGATTTGACGGGTCGGGGTCTGTGGGATCCCAAACTCGCCTTGAATCGTTTGTGTCGATTCTTATCGGTGTGGGCTTTGCCAACGGCTCGGGTTCGTTGCTGTCATAAATTGTAACGGTCGTACCCTTGGGGCAGTTGTCGTAAATCCACTTCGCATCCTCAACCGAAAGCCTGATGCAACCGAGTGACGCCGCCTCGCCGAGCTTATTGAACTCGTCATATTCAAGATCCGCTTTGTTCTGTGTGACATAGGGAACGGAGTGGAACAGGTAATGCCCCGTAATCCTTGTGGCATACTGTCCGTAAACATTGCCCGAAAGAAGCCGCCAGGTGTATTTGTCGGTCGTGTTGTAGGTACCTGTCGGGGTTGCATTGTTCATACCTACCGAGCAAACCATAGCTTTGTACGGAACGGTGTAACCGCCGTTTGAGTCCTTTGTGTAGATAATTACAATGTTCTGCGTGCGATTGACCTTGATATAATACGGGTTGTCAGACTGATTCTGACTTCCCGAAAGATACTTGTCCGAGCAATAGCCCGTCTGACCGTTGAAATCAATTCTGAACCAACCGTTCGAGCATTTGCCCGTAACCGTAATCGGTGCGTCCTGACCGAGCTGACCCAAAATCTGGCTGTTTGTAGACGGTGCGCTTCTGACATTGAGTGTAACCGTTGTTGAATACATAGTTGCCGAATAATCGCTAATGCTTACATCTCCCGAAGTTTCGGTCGTTGTTTCCGCCGCCTGTGTGGGTGCTTCGGTCTGCGGCTCTGTTTCCGCCGGAGCTTCCGTCTGTGAAACTGTTTCAAACTGCGGCTCGTCGGCGTTGCCGTTACCCTTGAAGTGCATTACAAGAGCAACCGTGCCGGCTATAAGAATTATCGCAAGAATACACGATGCGATTATAATAATATTTCTTTTTTCTTTTGAAGCGGCAGCCGCTCTGCCTGAGCGTTTCATTTGCTGCCTGCGCTTATCCTCGGGGGAGTACTGATACATTTTTTAGCTCCTAAAACATAATATATAAAATGAGTATATATAGTATAAATTTATAAAGTTGCTTTGTCAATGAAGTTTATAAGAATTTGCCGAAAAAGATTGAAAGAAAAAATGTATTGTTATATACTTTTAGCGAGGTGAGAAAATGACGGCACAGCAATACAGAAAAATTTCCGCTCCGTTTCGCAAAAGCCGTGATTCGGTGCTCTGTTTCAACCTGCTCAATACGGTTCTGACGGTGATTGTATATATCGCTTATCCGTCATTATTGGCATATCTCGTATTTTCAGACAGGACAAAGCTTTTGAGGAGTATTCTCATACCTGCGGGTATGCTGCTGTTTGTCAGCGGACTGCGCCGCGTGATAAACCGCCCGAGACCGTATGAAACGCTCAATATCAGACCGCTTATAAATAAGGATAAAAAGGGGCAGTCAATGCCGAGCAGACACATTTTTTCGGTGTTTATGATTGCGATGACATTTTTGTATGTAAAGCCTGTGTTGAGCATACCGCTTTTTGTCGTGGGTGTTTTGCTCTGCGCCGTAAGAGTGATAGGCGGCGTGCATTATTTGTCGGATGTGCTTGTCGGCGCAGCCATAGGCATTGCGTCTGGAATTCTCGGGTATTTTGTGCTTTAATAAGGATAAAAATTGTATAAAATGATTGCACGAATAGAAGAATGTATCAACCAAGGCTGTCCCTACGGATTTTATCAAACGGAAAATTTGCAAAATCAAGGGAGCCTATGTTTGCAAATGCGGCTTTCTCCCGTTATTTTATATAAAATCCTCGGAAACAGTTAATAAAAAAGCACAACGCCGCTTCACTCTTTCGGGTGGGACGGCGTTGTGCTTTAAGGTATTTATATAGATAGGGATTAGGTAAAATTAAGCGTCCTTTTTCTGCAAGGCAACGTTCGACTTTTCGTTTGAAACCCATGAATGAATCTGTGCGGGGTTTTCGAAAATATCGTCAAGCCTTTCAAGGAACGGTACTACATCGCCGAAGTCGAGCGCTCTGTGGTCGAACGCTATGCAGATGGGAAGCACCTGTCTTGCCTCGACATCCTTTTTGCCGAAAGCGTCGGTAACGACAACGGGCTTATCTTGAACCGCGCCTACCGCAAAAGCGGTAACCTGCGGCGGAATGATTTCAAGCAGGCAGGTTGAGCCTCTCTGCTGACGGTAGGTTGAGCCGATGTTTGAAACGGTCGTTGTGCCCTGTTCAATATCGTGCTTTGTAAGTCTGTCCTCAACGGGGATTGCCTCGTACTCCTTCTTGGCTTTGCCCTTGAGAGTCTTTACCTTGTGCTTGCCAGTTTTTGAACCGATAAGTCTGCAAAGGGTCTGCATAATTTTTCCGTGCTTCAATGCGGTAAGAGTGTTGTCAAGCGACACATCAAACATAACCTCGTTGAGGTCGGAATTTTCCGCACGGCGCGCAACATCCTTTATCTCCGCTGTCATTTCGTCAAGATTTTTGCTTTCGAAATTGTGAAGATTAACCGTCATCATCTCGCCGTTGGGGAGAATCATCGGCATTGAAATGTTGATGTCCTCGAAGGTATTCAATTCGCCTCTGACAAGCTTGCGGTTGAAGTTGATGTGCGAGTTGAGTATCGGAGCAGCCTTGAGACCCTCTGTGATAACCTTTAACATAAGTGTGTTTACGGTTATCTTATCGTCCTTGCTTCTGCCGATGTTGAGTTTCTTATATTCATGCATAAAATCCGTTACATCGGGTTCGTAATTGTAGGTAACGTGAGGGATTGTTTCCCAGCTTTCAGCGGTCATATTTGAAACGATTTTTCTCTGGATTCCGAAGTGGATTGTGTTTGTTTTTTTCATGGTTTTGTTCTCCTTTTGTGTGTGAAATTTTATGAGATTAAGAAAGTGGATTTTCTTTTTTTGCCCGAGTCTCGACTCCCGTCCGCTCGGTACGCCTATATCTTACGAAAAAAAGTGCGGTTGCGCTACCAACTCTGGTTTGCAAGAGCGGTTTTTCGGGGAAACTTTCGGTTGCGGAGCTCCGCAACCACGCATTATCAAGGTTTTTCGGACTTTGTATTTAGTGTTGAAAAATATGTGAACTTATATTAAAATAGACTTAAACAATAAATTTCGGACGGTGCTCAAATGGAAATCAAGGAAAAAATACTACTCGGAAAAACAAGTTTAGGTATCGAGTTCGGCTCGACAAGAATAAAAGCGGTGCTCATCGACGACACAGCCGCACCCGTGGCTTCGGGCAGTCATACATGGGAAAACAGGCTTGAAAACGGCGTGTGGACTTACTCGCTCGACGACATTCATTCGGGGCTTCACAAGTGCTATAACGACCTTAAAAAAGATGTCGAAGAAAAGTACGGCGTTGAGCTTTCGACAGTCGGCTCAATCGGCGTTTCCGCAATGATGCACGGGTATATGGCTTTCGATAAAAACGGCAATTTGCTCACACCGTTCAGAACATGGCGCAACACCTCGACCGCCCGTGCGAGCGAAGAGCTGACGGAGCTTTTCAATTTTAACATTCCGCAAAGGTGGTCGATAGCGCATCTCCGTCAGGCAATGCTCAACGGCGAGGAGCATCTTAAAAATCTCGCAAGGCTTTCCACGCTTGCCGTGTATATCCATTATAGACTCACGGGAGAATTTGTCGCAGGAGTGGGCGAGGCGAGCGGTATGTTCCCCATCGATTCCGAAACGAATAACTACGACGAAGAGATGGTCAAAAAATTTGACGCACTTATAAAAAAAGACGGATGCGGTTTTTCCCTTTGCGATATTTTACCGAGAGTGCTCACGGCAGGCGAAAACGCAGGAACGCTCACAGAGAGCGGAGCGGAATTTCTTGACGGGAGCAAAACGCTCAAAGCGGGTATTCCCGTCTGTCCGCCCGAGGGCGACGCAGGCACGGGTATGACCGCCACAAATGCCGTCAGGGAAAAAACGGGAAATGTCTCCGCAGGCACAAGCATCTTTTCAATGGTCGTACTCGAAAAACCGCTAAAGGGCGTTTACGGGGAAATCGACATTGTAACGACGCCGACGGGAAAGCCCGTTGCAATGGTTCATTGCAATAACTGTACGGGCGACATTGACGCCTGGGTTAAAATGTTCTGCGAGTTCTCTGCTCTCGGCGGACACCCCGTCGAAAAATCAAAGGCATACGACCTGCTCTATTTTGAAGCGCTCAAAGGCGCAACCGATTGCGGCGGCATAGTTTCCTATAACTGCCTTTCGGGCGAACCTGTTTTGGGGCTCACAGAGGGCAGACCCATGCTTTTAAGACTTCCCGACTCAAAGCTCACGCTTGCCGACTTTATGAGGAACGAATTGTATTCGGCGTTTGCGGCGCTTAAAAACGGCAACGATATTCTTCTTAAAAAAGAGGGCATAACCATTGATAA
>CAVFQD010000059.1:0-1549 GCA_963624605.1 Eshraghiella crossota
TCCTTGCACCGCATCCATCGATGCCCGAATATAAATACCATAACGGTAAGCTTTCACTTGTTCCGGTTGAAAAACATAATGAAAAAATGTTGTTGCCAAATTCCGCATAGCGCTTTTTTTCGAGAAGATCGTTAGCGGAAGTTGAGAGCGGTGTCAGCCGGATTTGTTTTGAGTCGAGTATTTTGCTAACATTGTTTATTGAAGTGTAATGATAATAATTTTGTATGCCTGAACGATAACTCGGTATTGTCAAAAAAGTGCAGAAAGTCTTTTGGTGTGTTACATTCTTTGAATTTCGTATATACCACCCCCTCGTACAAACGCCATGAGACTTAACAACAGCATATTTAGTTTATATACTACCGATGGCATTTGATTTGCAACATAATCGGCATTATGTTGTATATGTGAACATATCAACTGAATAAAAGCTCTTAAAATTTGCCAAAACGCATAAAAAAGGGTATGAAAAAACAAGCCTTATGAAGATTGTCAAAGCTGACAACGACAAAGGCTTTGCCGTTATGCTCATAAATACAATTTTTGACTTAATTCTTGACTTTTTACGCTTTATATGATATGTTAATTTTGATAAAAGGCGTTATGTTTTGATTGTTCGGCTCTGACTTTACAACATAATGCCGATTATGTTGTTACCGCCTGTTTTGGCGGATTTTTTGTTTTCGGGGCTACATTATCAAGTGCATGTTTTCCATCTTTTTGCGATGCTCCGTGCCGGTGGAAATGATATAAATTCGTGTGGTGTTAATGCTACTATGACCGAGAATGTCGGCGAGCTTTGCAATGTCCTTTTCAATGCCGTAAAACACTCTTGCGAACAGGTGGCGCAGATTATGCGGAAAAACCTTTTGCGGATTGACATTTGCCTCTTTGCACAAGGCTTTCATTTCTCGCCAAATGTTTGTGCGGTTTATCGGCTTGCCCGTTCGTGTTACAAAAATCATACCGCTTTTAATATTTTGCTCTGCGGCGTAGCGGAGCAATTTTTGTTTAAGCTCCTTTACGATAAACACCGGGCGCGTTTTCGCCTTGCAGTTCACAACCGCTTCACCCTGTCTTATCGCCTCAACGGTTATATATTGCAACTCGCTGACCCTTATCCCCGTACCGCATATCGTTTGCAAAATGAGATTTAACCTTTCGTTGTGTTTGCGCTTTGCCGCCGCGCAAAGTCGGGAATATTCCGCCTTGGTCAACTCCTTTTCTTCGGAACAGAACACCTGTTGTTGAAGTTTCAGAGACTTCACTCGCAAATCGTGCCAACCTAAAAACGCAAATAGGCTGTTGATACTTGCAAGCATTGAATTAACGCTCCGCACGGCATAGTTTTCCTGCAAGCTCTTTTTGTATGCAATAACAGTCTCTTTTGTTATTTCCGAATTTCCTGTGAAAGCCGAAAACGCCCTGACATCACGGATATATTTTTCAATGGTTGAGGGGCTTTTTTCCTCCGAAATAAGATATTCCTTGAATTCGCCAATCATTTTCGCCGTAACCCTTCTTGTTTTTGTTTGTTTACCTCCGAATT
>CAVFQD010000059.1:1625-10732 GCA_963624605.1 Eshraghiella crossota
GTAATAAACCGTCCGTTCATTTGATTTACCTCCGAATTTTTTGTTTTATTCAAAGTATAAAACGGAGTTCCGGTCTTAAATTACGGTAAAGTGCGATAAATTTTGTCAAGTTGCCGATTTTATTCACAAATTCTCTTGACAACATTGGATATTGAGAATATAATTAGTCCATACTTTAGCGGCTTAAAGCGCTAAACAAACAAAAACAAGAAGGGAAAACAGTTATGAAAAAGACAGTAAAAGCAATAATCAGCGTCGTTCTGGTTGCCGCTCTTGTTGTAGCTTGCTTCACGGCTTGCTCTAACAGCACAAGCACAAGCAGTGACAAGGTTTATACGGTTGGCATTTGCCAGCTTATTCAGCATGAGGCGCTTGACGCAGCAACACAGGGCTTCAAGGACGCTCTTACGGAAAAGCTCGGCGACAAAGTTAAATTTGACGAGCAGAACGCTTCGGGCGAATCGACTAACTGCACTACAATCGTTTCAAAGTTCGTTTCGGATAAGGTTGACCTTATTCTTGCAAACGCTACTTCCGCTCTTACGGCTGCTACGGAAGCTACAAGCACAATTCCGATTGTCGGCACATCAATCACAGATTATGCAACAGCATTGGCTATCAGCGATTGGAACGGCAAAACAGGCATAAATGTAACAGGCACATCCGACTTGGCTCCTCTTAAGGAGCAGGCTGCTATGATTAAAGAGCTTGTTCCCGACGCAAAAACGGTAGGTATCCTCTATTGCTCGGCTGAGCCTAACTCAAAGTATCAGTCAGACATCGTTGAGGCTGAGCTCAAAGCTCTCGGTTATGAAGTTACGGTGTACACATTCGTTGACTCAAACGATGTTCTCGCAGTTACACAGTCGGCTGTTCAGAACTGCCAGGCTCTTTACATCCCGACAGATAACACGGCAGCTTCAAACACAGACCTTATCAACTCCGTTGCAGAACCCGCAAAGGTTCCGATTATCGCAGGCGAGGAAGGCATCTGCAAGGGCTGCGGTATCGCTACTCTTTCAATCAGCTACTATGACATCGGCTACAAGGCAGGTCTTATGGCTTACGAAATCCTTGTAAACGGCGCAAATCCCGCCGACATGGAAATCGCTTATGCCGATTCGACAACAAAGAAGTACATTGCTGACCGTGCCGCGGCTATCGGCGTTACCATTCCCGACGGCTACGAGGCAATTACTGTTTCGGAAGAATAATTTAATACGGTAACATTTTGCAGAAGCGATAAGGTTGCTTATCGCTTTTGCGTTTTATTATAATGAGGAGCATGTAAATTTATGACACAGGTTTTACAGTTTATACAGTCTCTCCCCTCACCGATAGCACAGGGCTTTATTTGGGGAATTATGGCTATCGGTGTTTATATTACATATAAAATACTTGATCTTGCCGATCTGACCGTAGACGGTTCTTTTGCTACGGGCGGAGCGGTTCTTGTCGTTTTGACGACAAAGGGAGTAAACATCTACCTTGCACTGCTTATAGCGTTTGTTGCAGGCTGCCTTTCGGGTCTTGTAACGGGTATTTTCCACACGAAGTTTGGTATTCCCGCAATACTTTCTGGTATTCTTACGCAGCTTGCACTATATTCTATTAACCTGCGAATTATGAGCGGCAAGGCAAACACTTCAATCAGCAAAAGGAACTTTGACCTTATTATTACATCAAGTGCCGACGAGCTCGGCAGGACGATACTTGTATGTGCAATATTTGTGGCGGTGCTTATCGGCGTTCTCTATTGGTTCTTCGGTACCGAGCTCGGTAACTCCATAAGAGCTACGGGCTGTAACCAGGCTATGGCAAGAGCAAACGGTATCAATACGGATTCAAGAAAAATCATCGGACTTGTTCTTTCAAACGGTTTAGTTGCAATGTCCGGCGCATTGCTCGCACAGTTCAACGGCTGCTCGGACATCAATATGGGCAGAGGCGCAATCGTCATCGGTCTTGCGGCTGTAATCATCGGCGAGGTTATCTTCGGCAAGA
Source organism: Eshraghiella crossota (assembly GCA_963624605.1). Classification (GTDB taxonomy): domain Bacteria; phylum Bacillota; class Clostridia; order Oscillospirales; family Acutalibacteraceae; genus Fimenecus. The sequence continues at coordinate 3,630 of CAVFQD010000059.1, forward strand.
TATTCAAAAACTTTGCTTTGAGGCTCCTTTCCGCAGTAATCGGCGCCATTATCTATTACATAGTAATCTCGCTCGTATTGAAGCTCGGTTTGAGTGCAAACGACCTCAAGCTTCTTTCGGCTTGCGTCGTTGCGGTATTCCTCGGCATCCCCTATTGGAAAGCCAAGGTTGCGGCAAAGCATGTTAAGAACGATGAAAAGGCAGGTGCTCAAAATGCTTGAAATTAAAGGCGTATATAAAACATTCAATCCCGGTACAATCAATGAAAAGAAAGCCCTTAAAGGCATTGATTTGACTCTCAACGAGGGAGATTTTGTAACGGTAATCGGAGGCAACGGCGCAGGTAAATCGACACTGTTCAATATGATTGCCGGCGTTTATCCTGTTGACTGCGGCACGATAAAGGTTGACGGCGAGGACATCACAAAGCTTCCGGAATACAAGCGTGCAAAGTATATGAGCCGAGTATTTCAGGATCCGATGACCGGAACTGCGGCAGATATGCAGATTGACGAAAACCTTTCAATTGCCGCAAGGCGCGGTAAGCCCAGAACTCTCAAAAACGGCGTTACCAAGAAAGAAAAGGAAGAATACCGCACACTCCTCAAAAGACTTGAATTAGGTCTTGAGGACAGACTCACATCAAAGGTAGGTCTCCTCTCGGGCGGTCAAAGGCAGGCTATCACTCTTTTGATGGCTTCGCTTATGCATCCGAAGCTTTTGCTGCTTGACGAGCACACGGCGGCTCTTGACCCGACCACGGCGGCTAAGGTTCTTAAAATAACCGATGAAATAGTTACCGAAAACAACATAACAACCGTTATGATTACACATAATATGAAAGACGCCATAAGGCTCGGTAACAGGCTTATTATGATGTATGACGGCAAGATAATTTATGATGTTTCAGGCGAGGAAAAGAAAAACCTCAAGGTTCAGGACCTTCTCGACCTGTTCGCTAAGGCAAGCAACGGCGAATTTGCAAACGACAGAATGATGCTTTCATAACTCTTATATAAAATACCGCACCCCGTTACTTATACACAAGTGAACGGGGTGCTTTTTTGAGCAAAAATCCACCTCCGACGCAGGCGTCGGAGGTAAGATTATAAGTATTAGATTAAAGAGCGGAAACGACATCGTTGATTGTCTTATCCCCTGCCGCCTTGCCGTATTTTTCGACAAGCATTTTGTTTTTCTCGCCGCCGTGGGTAAGGCAGCCGGCACCGTTAATACAACCGCCCATACAAGCCATACCCTCGATAAAGTTGGCGTCAAGAACACCCTTGCTCTTTTTAAGCAAAGCAAGCTTACACTGCTCAATACCGTCACACACTGCGGGCTTCAGCTGAAACTCGGTATTTCCCTGCTCCTTAAGAGCCTCGCTTGCCGCCTGTGAAAGTCCGCCGCTGTGTGCAAAAATTCTGCCGAAATACGAAGCGTCATCGAGCTCGCTTTCTTCAAGCTCAACAATATCTATTTCGCGGCTGTCAAGCAACGCCTGCAATTCCTCAAAGGTAAGAACACAGTCGACATAATTCTTTACGGTATCAAGCTGAAATTCCTTTTTCTTTGAAGTGCACGGTCCGATAAATACAATCTTAGAGTCAGGGTCCTTTTCCTTTATGTACTTGGAAACAGCCGCCATAGGAGACAAATTGTGCGAAATAAGCGGCACCAAATCAGGGTGATTTGCCTTGATATACGATACAAATGCAGGACAGCACGAGCTTGTCAAAAAGCCTTTCTCGGCAAGCTCCTGTGCCTCTGATTTTGCTACTATATCAGCACCGAGAGCAGCCTCAACAACCTTTGAGAAGCCAAGCTTTTTAATTCCCGAAACAACCTGACCTGTTTTAGCATATATAAACTGACTTGCTATTGACGGAGCGACAACAGCGTAAAGATTGCCCTTGAAAGCGCCGCTTATCTTATCCTTGAGCATATCTACGACATTCACAATGTATGACTTGTCACTTATTGCGCCGAAAGGACACTGATAAACACAAGCTCCGCAGGAAATACACTTTTCGTTTTTAATTGAAGCCGCATTTTTCTCGTTAATCGTGAGAGCCTTTACCTTGCAAGCGTTTTGACATGGCCTTTTACGGTTTACAATGGCAAAGTAGGGACATACCTTAGCGCATTGACCGCAGTTTACGCACTTCGATTTATCGATATGTGCAACATGGTTCTGGTCAAAGGAGAGCGCCCCCTTTTTGCAGACATCTTCACATCTGTGTGCAAGACAGCCTCGGCACGAATCGGTAACCTCATATCCTGCCGACGGACATTCGTCACAAGCAATGTCAATTACCTCTATTACATTCGGATTTTCCTTGTTACCGCCCATTGCGAGCTTAACACGCTCGGACAAAATCGCCCTTTCCTTATATACGCAGCAACGCATTGTAGGCTCGTCTCCGGGAACAACTATCATCGGTATGTCCAGCAGATTCTGATAAAGCGTTCCGTTCCATTCCTGTTTTGCGACTTCGCGCAGTACCTTATATTTAAGGTACTGCACTTTGGTGTCAAATTTTCTTAACTTTTCCATTCACAAACCACTCTTATAGATTATTCGTACTCAACAACATCAGTCCAGCTCAAAAGGAACTGTCTCTCCTCTTCATTACCTTTAACTGACTGTGACGCGGCTACGATGGGCAGCCACTTTTCAACGTACTGTTTAGCAGTATCGCTCTTTTTGCAGAAAATGTCAAGATATTTTTTTGCGGTTTCTTCATTTCCTTTAAGGCAGAAAAGAAGATAAGTCCTTGCAGCGTCCGCAGAAGCGTTACCCTGAGTTGCGTGAGACCAGTCAATCACATAATATTTACCGTCTTTTGTAACAATAATATTTGATGGATTAAGGTCGCCGTGGCAAACCTTTTTATGCTTGGGCATTCCCTCAAGGCGTGAGTGAAGCTCGTATCTTGTGGTTGCGTCAAGGTCTGCTTCGGAGATTTTTCTGTTCATTTTATCCTTTAACTTATTAAGCAAAGGACAAGACTTTGACTGAATTTCAAGCTGAACATCAACAAGGGTGTTGAGGTATTCGTCAAGCTTATCGGGATTTTTCTCCATAAGCTCGGCAAGGGTTTCGCCCTCGATAAACTCGGAAACGATTGCCCATTTGCCGTCATGAGTTGTGACCTCGAGTACCTTGGGGATATTGAGTCCCGTCTCCTCGATTCTTGCCTGATTGAGAGCTTCGTTGAGTACATCTGCCTTTGAATAATCCTTATCAAAGACCTTAATGCATTTGTCGCCGTCTCTGTAAACCTTTTTTGCTTTTCTTACGGCAATAACATTATCTAATTTCATAAAACAAGCCTCCTGATATATCAAAGTTTATTTTTTGCTTTTCAACTGTTTTTCGTCGGGCTTGTCAGTCTCAACGAAGGTCTTTCCGTAATATGCGTTAAGATACATCTGCTTGATTTCGCTTATAAGCGGGTATCTCGGGTTAGCACCTGTACACTGGTCGTCAAATGCCTGCTCGCACATTGCGTCAAGTCTGTCAAGGAAGTCCTTCTCATCCGGAACATAATCCTTGATCGTGGGCTTAATGCCTACTCTGACCTTGAGGTCGTCGATAGCCTTTATAAGGTTGTCAACCTTTTCCTGATCGTTCTTGCCCTTAATTCCGAGATACTCTGCAACCTCTGCATATCTTCTGAGCGTATGCGGATGGTCATACTGCGAGAATGTGCCCATCTTTGTGGGAGCTTCTGACGAGTTGAAGCGGAGAACCTCGTCAATCATAAGAGCGTTTGCGATACCGTGCGGGATATGGTGGAACGCACCGAGCTTATGAGCCATTGAGTGGCATACGCCGAGGAATGCGTTTGCGAAAGCCATGCCTGCCATGGTAGCCGCGTTTGCCATCTTCTCACGAGCCTCGGGGTCGTTGGGACCGTTGTCGTATGCTCTGGGAAGATATTCAAATATAGTTTTAAGCGCTTTGAGCGCAAGACCGTCCGTATAATCGGTTGCCATAATCGAAGCGTAAGCCTCAAGTGCGTGAGTTACCGCGTCGATACCCGAAGCAGATGTAAGACCCTTGGGAGCGGTCATATGGAAGTCGGCATCGATAATTGCCATCTTGGGAAGAAGCTCATAGTCTGCAAGCGGATATTTAACGCCTGTATTTTCATCTGTAATAACCGCGAAGGGTGTAACCTCAGAGCCTGTACCTGCCGATGTGGGGATAGCTATGAAGTATGCCTTGTCGCCCATATGCGGGAAGGTGTAGATACGCTTACGGATATCCTGGAAGCGCATTGCCATATCCATAAAGTCAGCGTCGGGATGCTCATAGAGAACCCACATAATCTTACCTGCGTCCATTGCAGAGCCGCCGCCGAGTGCTATAATAACATCGGGCTGGAACGCTCTCATCTGCTCTGCGCCCTTCTTTGCACAGCCGAGCGTCGGGTCGGGAGCAACCTCAAAGAATGTGGTATGCTGAATGCCCATTTCGTCGAGCTTATCGGTAATCGGCTTTGTATAGCCGTTATTATAAAGGAAGCTGTCGGTTACGATAAATGCTTTTTTCTTGCCCATAACCGTTTTAAGTTCGTCAAGGGCAACGGGCAGACAGCCCTTTTTGATATATACTTTTTCAGGAGCTCTGAACCAAAGCATATTTTCCCTTCTTTCTGCAACAGTCTTGATATTGATGAGATGCTTTACTCCGACATTTTCACTTACGGAGTTGCCGCCCCACGAGCCGCAGCCGAGTGTAAGCGAGGGAGCAAGCTTGAAGTTATACAAATCACCGATACCGCCATGTGAAGAAGGTGTGTTTACGAGAATACGGCAGGTTTTCATACGGGAAGAAAATTCGTCAATCTTTGCGGTTTCCGTAACTGCGTCAAGATAGATTGAAGATGTGTGTCCGTAACCGCCGTCGGCAACAAGCTTTTCAGCCTTTTGGAAAGCGTCCTCAATGTTCTTCGCCCTGTACATTGCAAGTACGGGAGAGAGCTTTTCGTGAGCGAATTCCTCGGAAAGCTCAACGCTTTCAACCTCGCCGATAAGGATTTTTGTGCCCTCGGGAACCTTAATGCCCGCAAGCTCTGCGATTGTAGCAGCTTTCTGACCTACTATCTTTGCATTAAGAGCGCCGTTTATAAGAATTGTCTTTCTGACCTTCTCGGTCTCTTCGGGATTAAGGAAGTAGCAGCCTCTTGCGGCAAATTCTTTTTTAACCTTGTCATATACCTTGTCGAGAACGATAACCGACTGCTCGGAAGCGCAAATCATACCGTTATCAAAGGTCTTTGAATGGATAATCGAGTTTACGGCAAGAAGAATATCTGCTGTGTCGTCGATAATCGCGGGAGTGTTACCTGCGCCGACGCCGAGTGCCGGTTTACCCGAAGAATAAGCAGCCTTAACCATTCCGGGGCCGCCCGTTGCAAGGATAATGTCGGCCTCTTTCATAAGAAGGTTTGTCATTTCAAGGCTGGGAACATCAATCCATGAAATAATGCCCTCGGGAGCGCCCGCTTTAACGGCAGCCTCAAGAACAACTTTCGCAGCTGCGATTGTCGAGCCCTTTGCTCTCGGATGGGGGCTTATGATAATACCGTTTCTTGTTTTAAGTGAGATAAGAGTTTTGAAAATTGCGGTCGAGGTGGGGTTTGTTGTCGGGATAACAGCGGCAACAAGACCGATAGGCTCTGCAATCTTCTTCATACCGTAGGCTTTGTCCTCCTCAAGAACGCCGCAGGTCTTTGTGTTCTTATATGCGTTGTAGATATACTCCGAAGCGAAGTGGTTTTTGATAACCTTGTCCTCAACAACACCCATTCCAGTTTCCTCAACAGCCAATTTTGCAAGAGGTATTCTCTGCTGGTTGGCAGCGGTAGCAGCAGCAAGGAAGATTTTATCAACCTGCTCCTGAGTGTATGAAGAAAACTCCTTCTGCGCTGCTCTTACACGGGCAATTGCTTCTTCAAGAGTTTCTACCGAATCAACGATTTTGTATTCTTTAGTACTCATATTCAATCCTCCAAAATTTCATTGTTAATATTTTAACAATTCGTTGAGGATATGTAAATAATTAAATAAGTATAGCGGTATATCATTTTTGATATATATCTATACATTTGAGATTGGTCGCCCTGACCTCGTTTACGAACTTACGGTCGAGCTCGGAAAGCTTATAGTCCTTGTGATAAATCAGAACATCCTTGTATTTCTTCTTATTGTCGGGGCATACCTTCTGCACAAGAGCATATCGCTTCAATATGTCATCGGGCATCGGCGACACCCACATAAATGTTTCCTCATTTTTGGAAAGCACACTAAACTGGCTTGCCCTTTCAAAAACGAAAATCCGCCTCTCCCCGTCGTCGGGAAGCTCCTCTTTTTTAACTTCGGCAAGAGACAGTGACGGAACATACGGGTCTGCGTGACCTATTTCAATAAACGGATGTAAATCGTCAAAGTGAATTGTCTCCTTTTTTGCAAGCGGACTGTTTTCGCTCATTACAAGCACATAGCCGAAGCTTGCAATATCCTCATATTCAAGGTTTTTCTCTTCAAACAGCGCGGTAAAATATTTTTCGTAATTTTCCGCAAAGCGTACTATTCCGAGCTTGTAGTTGTCGGAAACAACATTCGTAATCGTCCTCGAAGAATTGGTTTCCTTATAAAAAACCTCAACAGGCTTGTTGCCGAGCATTTTTGAAAACTGCGCAAAGGCGTCGGATATATAGGTCGCCCTCGGCACTGAGACTGAAAATGTCTTGTGCTCAACTCCCGCGTTTTCTTTATACAGTTTTTCGACATTGTCTATCTGCTTCAAGATGTTTTTTGCATAGCCGATAAAGCGCTCACCCTCCAAGGTCAACACCATACCTCTTGCGCTTCTGTCAAAGATGGTAATACCGAGCTCCGCTTCAAGCTCTTTAATCGAGCGACTCAGGTTCGGCTGAGCGATGAGCAGCTTTTCACTTGCCCTGTTTATCGAGCCGTATTTTGCGACCTCAACGGCGTATCGCATATGGAGAATGTTCATATCACACCTCATAAAAATCATAACCACTAGTAAACTAGTGGTTTGCACAGGCCCTATAAGGGCCGCCTAC
>CAVFQD010000060.1:0-10508 GCA_963624605.1 Eshraghiella crossota
CAGCAGATTGTCACAAACGGTTCCATTACCGTATCGAAGCTCGGGCATTATATCCATTGCATTACGATAATCGGTCAGATAGAGGGACATTTTATTTTGTCTGCGCAAAACAAAACCACGAAGTACGAGCATGTTATTCCGCAGCTTGTGGCGGTTGAGGAAAGCGACGACATAGAGGGCTTGATTGTAATACTCAACACCGTCGGCGGCGATATTGAAGCGGGTCTTGCCATAGCGGAGCTTATCAGCGGAATGAAAACGCCCGTTGTGTCGCTTGTGCTCGGCGGAGGACATTCAATCGGCGTTCCGCTTGCAGTTTCGGCAAAACGGTCGTTTATTGTGCCGTCGGCTACAATGACCGTGCACCCGGTGCGTATGAACGGCCTTGTTTTGGGCGTTCCGCAGACGCTGTCCTACTTTGACAAGATGCAGGAGAGGATAGTCAGGTTCGTGACCGCTAATTCGGGCATATCCGCAGACAGGTTCCGTGAGCTTATGATGGACACGGGCGAGCTTGTTCTCGATGTCGGAACGGTGCTTGACGGGGAATCGGCTGTCAGAGAGGGGCTAATCGACGAGCTCGGCGGTCTTTCCGATGCATTGGACTATTTATACGGACTGATTCTTGATAAAAACGAAAAAGATGTAAATTGAATTTTTATTTTCGGAGGAAGAAAAAATGGCAACCGCAAAAAACGGTAAAAATTCAAAAAAAGGTGCGCCGAAATCACGCACACAAAAATCACAGAGCAAACCTCAAAAGGGAGAAAACGCAAAACAGCCGCAGGATAACACCGCAAAAAGGCAGCTTTACGCAATAGTGCTTTTCTGCGTTTCGTTGCTCTTGCTTTGCCTTGTGTTTATAAAAGGAGAAAGCCTTTGGGGATTCTGCCGTGAATTGATGTTCGGACTTTTCGGCTTTACATCGTTTATATGGCCGATAATACTCATTTATATTGCGGTTATGGCAACGCTTAATAAGATAGATTCAAAGGTCGGCTACAAGGTTGCCGAGGCGGCATTGCTCACTGTTCTTATCAGCAGTGCCATACATATTTTCTCTTTTAAGGGCGACACGGTGGACTATTTTCACGACATTGCCGACGCATACAATTATTTCAGAATTGACGGCAGTGTTTTCGGTTCAGGTGCGGTCGGAGCTATTCTCGGCGGTGCAATTCTGCTTATAACGGGTAGTGCAAAGGTGCCGTCTGCGGCTATTATTCTTGTGCTTATTTTCCTTGCCGTTATGCTTGTTACCGGAACAACTCTTATCAAGCTTATAAACGGGTTCGTCAATCCCGCAAAGAAAATCGGTAAGATAACAAACGAGAGAGTCCACGAGAGATTTTCTTCGGACGGCGAGGATGAGAAAGAAACCGAAGAAACACTTGAAAACGACGATGTTATTTCATATGAAGAGGCGCAGAAAAAGCGTAAGGCTAAAAAGCAGATTGATTTTGTTTTGCCTGCCGAGGAGAGCGGAGATGAAATACCTCAGGCGGTCGAACCTCTCAATTCAAAGCCCGTACAGCTTGACGATATAATCAAAAATATGAACTCGGGCAATGCAGAGCCGAAAAAAGCCGAGCCTGTAAAGCCTGCGGCGGAAAAAACGGCTGAAATTAAGGCTAATGACATTCCGCTCGGTACAGAAAACAAAAATGACGGTGAAAATGCGGAAAAAGCTGAGGACAACTATGTCCTGCCCACCCTTGACTGCCTTGCTCAACCAAAGGTCGGCAACACCGCAAATTACGAGGAAGAGCTCAAAAACAACGCCACAAAGCTTGTTGATACTCTTAAAAGCTTCGGCGTTGAAACAAGAGTTGTGGACATAAGCAGAGGCCCGTCCGTCACAAGGTATGAAATTCAGCCGGCGGCAGGCGTTAAAATCAGCCGTATTACAAGCCTTTCGGACGATATTGCGCTGAATCTTGCCGCTTCAGGCGTCAGAATAGAAGCTCCCATACCCAATAAGGCGGCGGTCGGAATAGAAGTCCCCAACAAGAACAGAGCTACTGTTTCTTTGCGTGAGCTTGTTGACACCGACCTTTATAAAAAATCAGTTGCAAAGTCAAAATTGAGCGTTGCGCTCGGTAAAGACATTGCCGGAAACTGTATGTATGCAGACCTTGCAAAGATGCCGCATCTGCTTGTTGCAGGTACTACGGGTTCGGGTAAATCGGTTTGTATGAACTCGATGATTGTATCTATCCTTTATAATGCAAAGCCCGATGAAGTCAAGCTTCTTATGATTGACCCCAAGCAGGTTGAATTTACCGTTTACAACGGAATACCGCACCTTATAGTTCCCGTGGTCTCCGACCCGAGAAAGGCTGCGGGCGCGCTTGCGTGGGCGGTAACCGAAATGCTTCAAAGATACAAGATGTTCTCCGAAAACAATGTCCGTGACATTGAGGGTTATAACAGTATTTGCGCCAGCATCGGCAGGGACAAGCTCCCGCAGATAGTCATTTTTATAGACGAACTGTCCGACCTTATGATGGCTTCTCCGCACGAGGTTGAGGACTCTATCTGCCGACTTGCACAGATGGCCCGTGCGGCGGGTATGCACCTTGTTATTGCAACGCAGAGACCGTCCGTTGATGTCATCACTGGTCTTATCAAGGCGAACATTCCGTCAAGGCTTACGCTTAAAACATCCTCGCAGATTGACTCGCGTACAATTATCGATTCTGCGGGTGCGGAAAAGCTTCTCGGCAACGGCGATATGCTTTTCTATCCTGTCGGTATTGCAAAGCCCTTGAGAATACAGGGCTGCTTCCTTTCCGATAAAGAAGTTGAAAATGTTGTCGATTTCATAAAATCGCAGCAGCAGTCCGAATACAGCGATGATGTTATGCAGGAAATTGAGCGTCAGGCGGCTCTTGACAAGAAAAAGAACGGCGGCACTGCGGGACAGGATGACGACCCTGATTCCGAGGCTGACGAGATGCTCCCGAAGGCAATTGAAATTGTTGTTGAAAACCAGATGGCGTCTACGACGCTTTTGCAAAAGAAATTAAAGCTCGGCTATGCAAGAGCTTCAAGAATAATCGACGACCTTGAGGAAAGGGGAATTATCGGTCCGTTTGAGGGCAGTAAGCCCCGTAAGGTGCTCATTTCAAAGCAGCAGTGGTATGAAATGAATGCGCTCGCACAGGGCGGTACGGCACAGGCAACGGACGCAACGGATATTCTCTCCGTTGATGATGAAATTTCGCCTATCGACACGGATGAAGTATAATATGGCTAAGAAAAGACGAACAAAAGCATACGGTAAAAAATCAGTTATAAAAGCGGTTGTTACAGCCGCTTTTGTGCTTGTATGTCTTGCGATTTCTTTTATATCCGGAGCTCCGAACTGGGGCGATATTTCAAAGAAAGCCGAGGTAAATTCGGGCGTTATCGCAAAAGACGGAAATTTCTATGTTCACTATATAGATGTCGGTCAGGCGGACTGCGAGCTTATGACCTGCGGCGACGAAACAGTTATGATTGACGCAGGCGAAACCGACTCGTACAATACCATTGACTCATATCTTAAACTCAACAATGTTTCGCATATCGATTATCTCATTCTTACTCACGCACACGCCGACCATATCGGCAGTGCCGACGACATAATCAACAATTATGATGTTGAGAATGTTATAATGACGCGGCTTACCGAGGAAAACACGCCTACATCGGATGTGTATGCAAAGCTGCTTGACGCACTTTCAAATTCCGACGCAAAAGTATATGCCGCAAATGCCGGCGATGTTTACAGCCTTCAAAATTTCAGCTTTGAAATTTTAGGACCTGTCAAGGATTATAATGAGCTTAACAACACCTCGGTTGTTGTTAAGGCAACCTTCGGCAATGTTAAATTTCTTTTTGAGGGCGACGCCGAGTCAAAGTCCGAAAAGGATATACTCGCGGCAGGCTATGATGTTTCGGCGGATGTTATAAAGCTCGGTCATCACGGCAGCAGAACTTCAAGCGACCTTGACTATCTCCGTGCGGTAAATCCGCAGGCGGCGATTATTTCCTGCGGCGAGAACAACTCATACAAGCATCCGCATCCCGAAACAATCGCGAAGCTTGACAGCCTGTCAATCCCGTATTACCGAACCGATGTACGGGGAAATATCGTTGTTGAGTGCGACGGCAACAGTTTTACTTTTAATTGTGAGAGGTAACAGAAATGGAGCTTTATTCGGTTGACAGAATAGAACAGAATACCGTTGTACTTGTAAAGGACGGGAAAACATACAATTATACTTTGACCGATTTTGATTTTGCGGTTAAAGAGGGGATGCTGCTTTCAAGGGCTTCCAACGGCAGGTTTTCCTATGAAAAAGAAGAAACGGACAGGGTAAAAAAAGAGCTTTTCAAAAAGCAGAACAGTCTGTTCTGCAATTAAGCAAAAAAATATTCAAAAAACACTTGAAAATATTGCTTTCGAGTGGTATAATGCTTTAGCAATTCGCACACATGGGGATTATCGCAAAATTGCATTTTATATGTCTTGCGGTAAGTTGAACCGTGTGGAGGATAAAATAAGGAGGACAAAACAATGTCAGTAGTATCAATGAAACAGCTGCTTGAAGCAGGTGTGCACTTCGGTCACCAGACCAGAAGATGGAACCCGAAAATGGCTGAGTACATTTTCACGGAGAGAAACGGAATTTATATCATCGACCTTCAGAAGACCGTTAAAAAGTTGGAAGAAGCTTACATGGTAGTTCGTGACATCGCAGCAGAAGGCGATGAAATTCTTTTCGTAGGTACAAAGAAGCAGGCTCAGGATTCCGTTAAGGAAGAAGCAATCCGTTGCGGTATGCCTTATGTAAACGCTCGTTGGCTCGGCGGTATGCTTACAAACTTCAACACAATTAAGAAGAGAATTAAGAGACTCGGTCAGCTCAAGGCTATGCAGGAGGACGGAACATTCGATATGCTCCCGAAGAAGGAAGCTGCTAAGCTTGAACTTGAAATCGAGAAGCTTGAAAGATTTATGGGCGGTATCACAGAGATGAAGAAGCAGCCCGCTGCTATGTTCATCGTTGACCCCAGAAAAGAAAGAATTGCAGTTGCGGAGGCTAAAAAGCTCGGTATTCCGATTATCGCAATCGTTGACACAAACTGCGATCCCGACGAAATCGATTATGTTATCCCCGGTAACGACGACGCTATCCGTGCAGTAAAGCTTATTGCAGGCGCTATGGCTGACGCGGTTATCGAAGGCAGACAGGGTATGGCTGGCGCTGCGGCTCAGGATGATGCCGAAGAGGCTGATGTTGCCGCTGAAGAAGCTGCCGAATAATTTGATTTTTAAGTGCCCGTGCATGGATTTGTGCGGGCATATTAAGTAAAAACGGAGGTAAATAATTATGGCATTTACAGCAAAAGACGTTGTTGCTCTTCGTGAGAAGACCGGCGTAGGTATGATGGATTGTAAAAAAGCTCTTGTCGAGACTGACGGCGATATGGACAAGGCTGTTGAAATTTTGAGAGAAAAGGGTCTTGCTTCCGCTGCCAAAAAGGCAAGCAGAGTTGCCGCTGAGGGCGTTATCGCTTCTTACAACGACGGCAAGGCAGGCGCTCTTGTTGAAATTAACTGCGAAACAGACTTCGTTGCTAAGGGCGAGCCTTTCGTGAAACTCGCTAACAGCGTTGCAAAGACGGTTGTTACCGCTAACCCCGCAGATGTTGAGGCTCTTCTCGCAACAAAGGTTGCAGACGGCGACAACACTGTTGAAGAAGCTGTACAGGAGGTTTTCCTTGCGCTTCGTGAAAATATGAAGGTTCGCAGATTTTCCCGTATGGAAGGTCATGTTGTAACTTACATCCACGGCAACGGCACAGTCGGCGTTATGGTTGCTTTCGATACAGACGATGCTACTGCGGCTAAGCCCGAATTCAACGAGATGGGTAAGAACATCGCAATGCAGGTTGCGGCTATGAGCCCCGAATATCTCAGTAAGGACGATATTTCGGCTGACGAGCTTGCTAAGATGAAGACAATCGTTGTTGAGAGCGCTCTTAACACACCTGCTTCATTGCCCGTACCGATTCTCAACAGCCTTATCGAAGAAGCTGTTTCCGAGAAGAAGTGGAGTGATGAGGACATCACAATCTATAACGGTCTTGACAATAAACAGAGAAAGAACTTCACAAACTTCATTTCCAAGGAAGCTTATGCTACTCTTGCGGAGATTGCAGTTTCTCACAAGGCTGAAATTTCCGAAAATAAGATTTTCGGCGGACTTGTTCAGGGTCGTATCGCTAAGCAGATTAAGGAAATCTGTCTTTCAGAGCAGGCTTTCGTTCGTTCAGACCTCTTTGAAGGCTCTGTCGGCGGCTATGTAAGCTCTGTTGCAAAGGCGCTCGGTGCCGACATCAAGCTTGCTTCATTCGTTCGTCTTGCTAAGGGCGAGGGAATTGAGAAGAAGCAGGAAAACTTTGCAGACGAAATCGCAAGCATGGTTAAATAATCAATCGAAACAGGTTGAATTTGGGGAGATAACCGCAAGTTATCTCCCTTTACTTTTTTGTGTAATTGTGATAGAATAATGCGAACGGGAAAGCAGGTGAGTTTAAGTGCTGGGAATGAATATCGGCGTTGATTTCGGCTCGTCATCGACAATTATGGTCGTTGACGGAAAAGGCATTGTACTTGATGAACCCACGGTCATAGCTGTCGACTCCGAAACCAAATATCCCATCGCTTTCGGCAACAGCGCATATACGATTGATGGCAGAACGGACGATAATATCGAGGTTGTTCATCCCGTTGTCAATGGCGTAATTTCAAACTATACCATGGCGCAGAAGCTATTGAGTCACTATCTGCTTAAAATTTGCGGAAATAAGGTGCTAAAGCCGAATGTCATTATTGCAGTGCCGAGTGCATGTACAAATCTTGACAAGAGGACTTTTATTGATATTGTAACCTCGGCAGGTGCAGGCAGGGTATGCTTTGTTGAGGAATCGCTTGCCTCCGCAATAGGCATCGGCTTTCATAAGGACGCTCTTTCCGGCAGATTGCTTGTGAATATGGGCGGCGGAGAGGTCGATGTTTCGGTTGTAACCATGGGAAGCATTGCCGTTGCCGATACCATAAAGACAGGCGGCCTTTCAATCGATGCGGCAATACAAAAATATCTTAAAAAGACCCGTGATATAACTGTCGGAGCGCTGACCGCAGAACATATAAAAATTTGCCTCGGAAGTGCTGTGCCGAGGGATGAAGAGCTTGCAATGATTGTTTCCGGCAAAAGTGAAATCGACAATATGCCTATTTCCTTTGAGGTAACTTCACAGGAGATTTATCCCTGCGTGAGGGAGCAGGTTGATATGATAATGAACGGCATATGCAATGTGCTTGAAAAAACGCCTCCCGAGCTTGTCGGAGACATTTCGGACAACGGAATTATACTGTCCGGCGGAACAGCTCTGTTAAACGGTATGGATAAGCTTGTAAGCACTGTTACAGGCATTGAAACAGTTGTAGCCGACGACCCGTTGTACAGCACGGCAAGCGGAGCTATGCATATAATCAAAAACATTGATAAGCTTTCGGGCGTGTATCAGTTCCACACGGTACATCAGATAGATTAAAACTTAATATAATTTGAGCTCCCAAATACCGATTCTTCGGTGAAATGGGAGCTTTTATTATAAAGTGGATTTGTACAAATATATTAAAGCTTTATTGTGCATAAATACTATTGCGATAAAATATCGGAATATGTTAAAATAACTTTGGATATATTAAAAAGTTTTACAAATGTCAATTAAAGAATATGGTTTCTGACTCAGGATACTTTAAATGGATGAATAACGCATAGTGTAACATGACACATGGACGGTTCTGTGTGTTGAAAAGAGTGAGGAAGAATTGAAATGTGCATACCGTAAATATTACATAGCTTGTATTATCCCTGTTTCTCATCCCAAATGTTGTGTCGATATGTAACATATCAGCTTCCAAGTCTAATCAGTTTTGCAATAGTAAGAAAAATTTAATGAACACATAGAACCGTCCCCTGTGTTTCATCGAGAACCGTCCTATGTGTTTCACCAGATAATCTATGACCTTGAAGGCAACCCCGTGTCTTACGGCGGAAAGACCCTTAATTGGTACGGCAAGCAGTTAAAACAGGTGACTGCGGCTGACGGCTCATACACACAGTATGATTATGACGCAAACGGCTTGCGTACGCAGAAAAGACAGTATAAGGCGGACGGCACAACCGACTATACCGTTGATTATGTATGGTCCGACGGTAAAATCGCCGTTCAAAGCCTGACCTATCCGCTTACGATGACAATTCAGGGCAATACCGTAACAAAGGATATAAAGATAGACTCAAAATTCATTTATTGCGATGATGACGCAACTCCGTCCGCAATTATGCTTGAAAACGACGAATATTTGCTTGTTCGCAATCTTCAGGGCGATGTAGTTGCGGTTGTCAATGCCGCAAACGGCGAGACTGTTGTTGAGTTTTCATATGACCCTTGGGGCAATGTAACAAGGAAATATTCCGAAACATATACCGACGGTGCAACGGAAGAAGAGTTGAAGTTTCTTGACCTTGTTATGTCGGCGCTTTGCCCCGTGACTTATCGAGGCTATAACTACGACTTCACAACGGGACTTTATTACCTGCAGTCAAGGTATTACAACCCCGAGTGGGGCAGATTCGCTAACACCGACGACACATCAATTATGCTTACAAAGACAGACGACGCTTTCAGCGCGAATATGTATTTGTATTGTAATAACAATCCGGTGAATAAGGTGGATTATAGTGGTAGAGATGCAGAAAAAATTGATATACCATTTTTAGAGGCTTGTATAGATTTAATTGGAGTAATTTGCAATGATTTTAATTTAAATGGTAACTTAAAAAATGGATTTTTTAAGTTGTATAAGAATGCTAGCAAACCATTGTTGTATAATTTACAAATTAAATTTGATAATAGTGATGACCCTCGAGTGTATTCCGCAGTAAAAAGATGCTTCTATATGAGTAGTGAATTAACTTGTGAAATTATTGCATTATTTGCTGGAATATACTTTCAACGCATTATAAAACGACAGTTTCTATTCAGTCCTGAATGCATGTGCAGAGAGATAAAGTATCATATTCTTTCTTATATGATTGGATATAAAAAAAGTCATGCTAATCCTGTTGACATTTATGAAGGCGATGTTTATATAAATAAAAGCCAAAACGAAATTTTTGATTACTATAATGGCATTCGCAAATGCTATAAGTGGACGGAAGCTGATCCATATCTTGTTACTCAATATATTGGTAACCAAAAAATTCTTACCCGAGAAAAAGTCAAATATATTAGCTCATCAAAAACCGCATGGGAAGGAGAATTATTTAAATATGGCAAGTAAAATAAAAAAAACGATTATGTTCTTATGTTGCACAATATTAGTACTGTTTGTGGTTTTATCTGCAGTGTTTAAAGTAAATTTTTTTCAGGTGATTTTCCTTCCGACATATATTACGAGCGATGAGCTGGAATATTATAATGGATTTTTACCGCAAAGTAAAATTAGTTGCCCATATTCAATTAGCAATTATCAAGAAAAAGAACTGGATATGTGGTATTTTAAGGACTTAACTGGAAAAATCAAAGAAAATATAATTGGAAAAGATTTTTGGGTGTATAACGATAATTTTGATATACTATTTTGCTCCAACGGAAAGAAGTATATACGTAATGGCACTCACTTTAGTTCTGATGTAACAAGTGATATGGTTAATTCGATTTCGTTTTTTGAGGAACATCCTGTTGATGTGTACAAAAAAGATATTTCCATGCACAATATTTCTCTTCATTTGAACGACGAAGATATTTCCAAACTTACAAATATTATAATTAACGATGAGTATTGTTTGGATGAAATCGATAACACACAATATTTGTATGATTTGAATATTGCATGGTATGTTATATTTGAACTCAAGAACACTAAAGAATTTAATTATGATGGCCTTTGTGTGGCTGAAACTCAGCGTTATTACATTGTCTATTATAATGATAAAATGTATTTAAGAGATTTGAACGGAAATTTAAAGTTTATTCCTAATGAAATAGCTAATAAAATACTTAATTCTGAATTAACATTGGTTAAATAGTTGATTTGTTTATGAGAATATTTGCGATAACTTCGGTGCTTGTGGCGGCAAATGGCAATGTCACAAGAAAATATTCCAAAACATATACCGAGGGTACAACGGAAGAAATAAAGCAAAGACTTAACTTTTTCTTTTGGAGATACTATTACAGTATAGAAATGGAATTTCTTATTTAAATAAAATCAGCGCCTAAAATAATCCGTTCAAATGCGCATAGCGCTTTGATAGGTGTACCCTGTGATAATCACCGTTTCAAACACACAGGGTACACTGAATAAAAATACGTTTTGTGCTTCTGACATAGAACATATTTTATGTTGACAATATCACTTCTTTATGCTAATATTAAAC
>CAVFQD010000061.1:0-10351 GCA_963624605.1 Eshraghiella crossota
TTGGCAAAATTTTGAGATGGCAGAAATCACCATCACGCCTGTTCAGGCAACGCAGGTTAAATTAGGTGATTTTTAATAAATATTTGTTGCCTGAAAGGCTATGGTGATTAGTATGAGACCTTACGGATTGATACTTGCAGGCGGCGGCGCAAAGGGAGCGTACCAGATGGGCGCATGGAAAGCGCTTATTGAGCTCGGTATTCAGATTGAGGCTATTGCCGGCACATCAATCGGCGCTATCAACGGAGCGTTCATTGCCCAAGGCGACTATGAAAAGGCGCTTTCCGTATGGGAAGAAGCAGAGGTTGTTAACGGGATAAAAATCGAAAGCGAATTGAAATCGACGGAAAATCTGTTTTCGTTCAGCAATTTCCCGCAGCTGTTTCACGAGATAGTCAAAAACGGCGGAGTTGATGTTTCGCCTGCAAAGCAGATGATCAGCGAAACCATAGACGAAGCCGCGGTAAGGAACAGCAATATTCCGCTCGGTATCGTAACATTTCAGCTCGGCGGTATGAAGCCGGTTGAGCTTTTTGTCGATGAAATGCCCGAGGGCACGCTCATAGATTATCTTATGGCTTCGGCAAGGTTTCCGGGACTCAACAAGCAGGGTCCGGATGATTCAAGCTATCTTGACGGCGGCGTTTACGACAACGCACCGGTCGGCGTTTTGAGAAAAAGGGGAATAAACCGCCTTGTCATTGTCGATATTTCAAACATAAAGGGCATTGGTCACAAGGAGGATTTGTCCTGTGCGGATATAATCTACATAAGACCGTTTGAGCCCAAGGACCTCGGCGCTTCGTTTGAGTTCGATAAGGAAATGAACGAAAAGCGTATGAAGATGGGCTATTATGACACCTTAAAGGCGTTCGGCAAAATAACGGGCAGGGATTACTATTTCTCGAACAAGGAGTATAAATCAATGCTTTCGCTTTACGGCTTTGACGCTTGCGAACAGCTCGAAAAGCTTGCGCGTGAGCTCGAAGTGCCGAGATTGCGTATGTACACCCACAAGCAGTTTATGAAGGAATTGACTTCGGCTGAAAAAAATCATAAGACCGATATTGACTCGGCGGCAGAGGCGATTGCAAACATAGTTCCGTCAATTCTTCAGGAACAGACCAAAAAGCTCAAAAACAAGCTCAAGGGGCTTGAAAAGACCTATTCCTCATACAAGCTTGCCTATGAGGCGATTGAAAAGTTCAACTCACAGCCTCGCACATAAGTGAAATTATTTCACTGTTCGAATAGATAAAGTATTCGTAATTGCCGTCCGAAAAGGCAAGCGTCGAGTCTGAAAAGCTTATCTTGCTTTCGTCGAGCGAGTTCTTTGAAAAGACCTCCGATACGCTTTCGGGTGTGCCGTTACAAAGCACACAGCACATAGCTTTGAATGCTTCAAGCGTGTTTTCGGCATCGGGCGCTTGCTCGGTCGGCGTGAGCGTTATTTCACAGCGGTTCACCGTTCTCTCTTCGTCCGTTGAGAGCGTAAGCATAAAGCTCTGCGACGGAAAATAGTAATACTCGTTTTCAAGGCAGTAATATGCGGACGGGTCAATCAAATCCTCGGAAAGGCTTGAATTGAGCCTGTCTGCAAAGCCGTAAATATCTGTTTTCGGCTGTCTTGTGCAGGCGCACAGAAATAAGAGTAATATTGCCGCGGCAAGGACTGTAAACCGTTTCATTTTACGCTCCTTTATCAAAGTTAATAAAATGTTTACACAACAAAAGAAAAAGTGTAGTAAAATATATTCATTATTTTTTTGCGTTATGTTCAAATCTATAAAAGAAAGCGGGTTTTGCAGTGATTAAGAAATTCAAAAATATGACCAGAGCGAGGCAAATCGGCACGATAATCGTAACATTGGTTATCCTTGTGCTTATCGGCTATGTCGTTTATACGAACTTCAAGCCCGAGGCGCTTCCCGAGTACAATGTCACGGAAATAAAGCTCGGTGACATACAGTCTACCTATGAGACCTCCGGCACGGTCGTTTCAGACAATACCGAGACCTACACGGCGATAAGCGGCGTAAAGGTTACATCGGTAAATGTATCCGTCGGCGAAACGGTCAAGGAGGGCGATATTATCGCTCAGTTTGATGTTTCTCCGCTCAACGCCAAGCTCAAGGAGTACAAAACCGCTTACGACAAGGCACTCAAGGCATATAACGACTCTCTTACTTCCATAAATTCCGCAAAGCAGAATAAGGCAAACGCACTTTCACAGATAAATTCGCTTGACGCCGAAATCGCTCAGCTTGAGCAGGAAATATCGGCGGCAGAAAATTCAACCTCACAGACTCCCGATATTCCCGAATATTCTCAGGAACAGCTTGACGCTCTTGTGCAAAAGCTCAAGGACGGCGGTTTCACTCAGGAGGAAATAGATAAAATCATTGCTTCTCTTAAAAATTCCGCAGGCAGTATCACAAAAGAGGATATTGAGTCTGCGATAGCAAACGCAACGGCGACAAAAAAGCTGGAGCTTACACAGAAGCAGTCGCAAAAGCAAATTCTCGAGACGCAGGTGTCTCTCTACGACGCACAGACGGACGACACCGCTTCGTCTATCTACAAAAATGTAATGGAACAGAAAAAGTCCGATTACGAAAATTACAAGGCAATCGTTGATGAAATGAAAAACGGTTGGGTAGCAAGCTCGGACGGACTTGTTACGGAGGTAAATATCACGGCGGGCGAGACCTTTGCTCCCAAAACCTCAAAGTCCACAACAACCGACCTTTCATCGCTTATGAGCTATGTTTCTGGCGATTCCGATATGACCTCGGTTCTTTCCGATATAATCGGTAGCGTTACGGACAGCGGCGCTTCTTCGGGCGCAGGCGTTGTAATTGAGAACACAAACGAATTTGTTGCCGAATTTTCCGTAGGAAAATACGATATTCTCAGTATCAAGGTAGGACAGAAGGTCAAGGTTTCCTCGCTCGGCAGCGAGTATGACGGCGAGGTTATCTATGTCAGTGCGACCGCAAGCGAGTCCTCGTCTCTTGACATAAGCACAATAGCTTCCACCTTCACCGGCGGCTCTTCGTCCTCGTCAAACGGTGCGCTTGTAAGGATTAAAATTAACAATCCCGATGAAAAGATTATAATCGGCTTTGATGTCGATATTAAAATTGACACCGAAAAGGTCGAAAATGTCCTTGTTCTTCCCATTGACGCAGTTGTTTCCGAGGATTCCGTAAACTATGTCTATGTTATCGATGAGGACAACAAGGTTTCAAAGCGTGAAATTACGGTCGGCAGCTTCTCCGATGACGATTACGAGCTTCTCTCGGGCGTTGAGGCAGGGGAAATAGTTGTCGATAACCCCAAGACCTCTATGGCAGAGGGCGACAAAATCGCAATAAAGAAATAAGGCAGGTGCTGTCTGTTGAACATAAAAGAAAACATCAGAATAGCAATATTCAGCATCAGAACCAATCTTATGCGCTCGTTGCTGACAATGCTCGGTATTATCATCGGTGTAGCCTCGGTTATAGCGGTAATCACTGTCGGTAACGGCGGCAGGGATTATATAGTGGGTATGATTAAGGATATGGGCTCAAACGCCATTACGATAGGCGTTGATGCAACGACCGCTTCAAATTCCGACTATATTACCGACGGAGACATCGAGGCTATAAAATCGCTTGACTCGGTCCAGTATGTGTCTCCTATGGTAATGTCAATGGGCTCTCTCAGCGCAGGCGATGAAACGGGCATTGGCTTGCTTATCGGCGGCAGTGAGGAAATGCGCTATGTTATGAGCAGCGAGTGCGTTTACGGCAGATATTACACCAAAGCCGAAGCTGATTCGGGTAAGGCGGTGTGCGTAATCGACACATCAAGCGCTTTGCAGTTTTTCGGCAAAAAAAATTGCGTCGGCGAGTACATCAATTATACGGTAAACGGCATTACCGCAAGCATTAAGGTTATAGGCGTAACGGATATGGCAAGCACCTTCGGCTCGGACTCCGAGCAGATGATGGAGTCTATACAGGCTATGGGCGGCTCCACGCTGTCGGGCGGTATGATTATGGTACCGACTAAATTTGCCACAAATGTCATCGGTATGAGCGACCGCTATGACACGATTTACATTATAGCGACCGATGAAAACGACCTTGACGCGGCGGGTAATGCGGCTCTTAACAGGATTCACGCAAGGCATAACAATCAGGATAAGGATGTTTATTTGCTTACGAATATGGCAACATATATCGACCTTTTGGATACGGTTATAAATGTGTTTACGATATTCATTGCCGCAGTCAGCGCAATTTCGCTTATCGTCGGCGGTATCGGCGTTATGAACATTATGCTCGTTTCCATAACCGAGCGAACAAGGGAAATCGGTATTAGAAAGGCGCTCGGCGCAAAGACCTCGACTATACTGTTCCAATTCCTTACGGAGTCGATAATTTTGTGCGTAATCGGCGGCGCAATAGGACTTCTGCTGGGCGTTTCGGGCGCTGCGCTCGTCTCGTCAATAATGAATATACCGCTTTCTGTTAAATTCTCAACGGTAGCGCTTGCAATCGGATTTTCAACGCTTATCGGCGTTGTGTTCGGCGTCTATCCTGCAAGGCGTGCAGCAAAGATGCCGCCTATTGAGGCGTTGAGGAGAGACTAACGGCAAACAATTTATATACTTTTCACGGGTGCTTTCGTACGAAAACACCCGTGAATTTCTGTTTAAAAAAAGACGGCGTAAGCCGTCTGAGAAGCATCTTAAAATTTGTTATATCTTGCTCAACGAGTCGTAGACCTTAATGTTTACGGTTTCACGCTCGCAGTTGTGGCGATAAATGCTCAGTACGAGCCCTATACCGAAATAGATACAGAGGTTGGACGAGCCGCCTGCGCTGAAGAACGGGAGCGTAATGCCGATGACGGGCAGTACCATAAGGCACATTCCGACATTGATAACCATCTGGCTTGCAATCATCGCCGCCATACCGCAGCATATAAGGTTTGTTGATTGCTCTCTCGACTTTTTACCGACAGAGATGCAGCGTATCGCAATAAGCGTAAGCAAAAGCAAGGCGACTGCACAGCCGACAAAGCCCAATTCCTCGCCGATAACCGTGAAAATCATATCGTTTTTGCTCTCGGGAATAACGCCCGACTGCGTGTATGCGCCCTTGAAAAGTCCCTGACCCGCAAATCCGCCCGAGGACAGTGCGCTCATTCCGCATTTCTGCTGATAGATGATGTCACTGTACAAATCGGGATAGATAAGCGCCAGAAATCTGTCCCTTTGAAGCTGCTTGAGGACATAAATCCATGCAAGCGGAGCAATGGCAAGCACAAACGCAAACGCACCTGCAAAATACCCCCAATGCACGCCTGCGACAAAAAGCATGATCGCCGCAATGAATATGAACACAAGTGAAGAGCCCATATCTCCCGTGAGAGCAACGAGGGCAATCGGAATTACCGCATGGACGCCGAGCTGTAAAATGCTCAAAATGTGGTTCAACTTGTCCTTGAGCTTTTCAATATGAACGCTGAAGGTGATAATAAAGCCGATTTTCAGAAGCTCCGACGGCTGGAGAGAAATAGGGCCGAATTTAAGCCATGTTCTTGCGTCGCTTCGTGCGCTCGGACCTGTGCCGAACTTGAAAAGCAACAGCATGAGCACAATGCAGACAACCGCAATGACCGGCCACAGCTTTGTAAACACCTGATAGTCAAGCAGAGAAATGGCTATTGCGGCAAGCAAACCTGCGGCAACCGCCAAGACCATAATAAGAGTTTCTCTTGAAATTGCCTGACCTTCCGTGAGCGTATATCTCGTGGCGCTCGTAACCATAATTATTCCGAACACCGAGGAGATAAAGCACATGGTCAGAAGATACAGGTCGGTTTCTTTGAAAAAGGTTGAAATTGTATCAAAAGCTTTTTTCATATTCGTCTCCGAAAAATATATTAAAAATATTATAGTATGTTATTGCTCCGATTTCAAGCAAAAACTATTTACGCCAACGCCTTTTAGTGTTACAATATAAAACGGTGATGAAATGCAGGTTTTTACGACAAAGAATTACGGCGAGACCGTAGCCCTTGCCGAGCGTTTCGGCAAAAAGGTCAAAAAAGGTACCGTAATCGCTTTTTACGGCGGGCTCGGTATGGGCAAGACCGCATTTACCACGGGCGTTGCAAAGGGTATGGGACTCGATTGCGATGTCAGCAGTCCGACCTTTGCGATTGTAAATGTTTACGGTAAAAATTCGGAGCTTTGTCATTTCGATATGTACCGTGTTTCTTCGTGGGAGGACCTTTATTCGACGGGATTTTTCGATTATATGGATATGGGAAGCGTGCTTTGCGTCGAATGGAGCGAAAACATAGAAAACGCCTTGCCCGACAATACCGTCAGGGTTACCATTGAAAAGGGCGAGGGCGACGATGACAGAATAATTACCGTTGACGGATGTGATTTTGAAATATGAAGATTTTATCGCTTGAATGTTCATCGTTGAGCGCGGGTGCGGCTTTAATCGAGGACGGAAAGCTTTTAGCCGAAAATTTCCTCAATACGGGGCTTACCCATTCGCAGACTCTTATGCCAATGGTTGAAAGCGCATTGAAAAACACGAATACCGAGGCTTCGGATATAGACGTTATTTCCGTCAGCGCAGGTCCGGGTTCTTTTACGGGCGTGCGTATAGGAGTTGCGGCGGCAAAGGGGTTTGCGGACGCCTTTTCAACCGAGTGCTTTGCCGTGTCGTCGCTTGAAGCGGCGGCGTATCCGTTCAAGGGCGAAAATGCCGTTATATGCTCGGTTATGGACGCAAGGTGCAATCAGGTATACACCGCTTCCTTTGAGGGAGGGGAGAGACTTTTCCCCGACGAGGCGATTTTGATTGACGAGCTGCTTGAAAGGCTGAAAAATCTGAACCGCCGTGTTATCTTCATGGGGGACGGGGCGCAGATGTGCTTCGACAGGCTTTCAAACGAGCTTGGAAACGCCGTCTTGGCTGACCCGCAAAGGCGTTACCCCAAGGCTTCAAGCGTTGCGTTACTTACTTACGAAAAAATTCTTGCAGGCGAAAAAACTGTCGGCGCAAACGAGCTTTTGCCCGTTTATTTAAGGCTGCCGCAGGCGCAGAGAGAGCTTAACAATAAACTTAAAAACAAAGGAGAATAAAACTATGCTTTATTTGGGAGCGGATCACGGCGGATATGAGTTAAAGGAGTCCATTAAGAAATATCTTGACGAAAAGGGGATAGAATATGAGGACTGCGGTACATATTCGTCGGAGTCGGTTGACTATGCGCTTGTCGCCAAAAAGACCTGCGACAAAATCGTTGCAGGCGAGGGCAACAGAGGTATACTCTGCTGCGGCACGGGAATCGGTATTTCCATGGCGGCAAACAAGGTAAACGGCATCAGAGCGGCTTGCTGTTCGGACTATTTCAGCGCAAAATACACAAGACTTCATAATGACGCGAATGTGCTTTGTATGGGCGGCAGAGTTGTCGGCGCAGGTCTTGCGCTCGAGCTTGTCGAGGTGTTCCTCAACACAGAGTTTGAGGGCGGCAGACATCAGAGAAGAATCGACCAGCTCAAAGATATTGAAAATGCTCAAAAATAACTTGTAATTCATTTTTTACGGGTATATAATTATTTGGAAAAGAAACACGGAGGAATTAACAATGGCTAACATCACAATTACCAATCATCCGCTTATTCAGCATAAGCTCAGCATTTTGAGAGACAAAAACACGGGCTCTAAGGAATTCAGAGCTCTTATTTCGGAAATCGCAACGCTTCTCTGCTATGAGGCAACAAGAGACCTTCCCCTTGAAGAGGTTGAGGTTGAAACACCCGTAGCGGTTGCAAAGGCAAGAGTAATAGCAGGCAAAAAGCTTGCGTTTGTTCCGATCCTTCGTGCAGGCACGGGTATGCTTGACGGTGTGCTTTCGCTTGTACCGTCGGCTAAGGTCGGTCATATCGGTATGTACCGTGATCCCGAAACGGCTCTTCCCGTTCCTTATTACTGCAAGCTCCCGTCTGATATTTCACAGCGTGAGGTTTTCGTTATCGACCCGATGCTCGCAACGGGCGGTTCGGCTATCGACGCTATAAATCAGATTAAGGCTTACAATCCGAAATCAATCAAATTTATGTGCATTATTGCGGCTCCCGAGGGCATTGAAGCACTTACTCTCGCTCATCCCGATGTTGAAATTTTCTGTGCGGCTTGCGACGAATGTCTTAATGAGCACAAATATATCGTTCCCGGCCTCGGCGATGCGGGCGACAGAATTTTCGGCACAAAATAATCAAAAACGGAATAAAACGGGTCTTCTGCAACTTTATTGCGGAAGGCTCTTTTTTATGCTTTTGTTGGCTGTTACTTGCCGCATTATATACACGGCGCTGTGTTGTGCTCTGTGCCCGTGCAGACGGAAAAGCCGATAAATAATTAAAGAAAACCGAAAACATAGCCCGAAATCTCGGCTAATGTAGAGAACAATCCTATTTTAGCCGAGATTTTGTTGACTTTATGGGTATAATAAACTATAATTATAATTGAAAATATTTCTTCGAGGTGGATTATGAGCTATATTAACCGACATATTGAACAGCGTATAACCGAGCTTTCAAAGACATGGGCTGCAATTTTGCTTACCGGTCCTCGTCAATCGGGCAAAACCACAATGCTTAAAAGACTTGCCGAAAAGGAAAATATCGGGCGGGAATATATTTCTCTTGACGATTTAACCGTCAGAGAAATGGCAAAAAACGATCCGAAAATGTTTTTGCAGTTTCATAAACCGCCGATGATTATTGACGAGGTTCAGTATGCGCCAGAACTGTTCACCTATATCAAAATTCATGTAGATACCTATCATAATCCCGGTGATTTCTGGCTGACCGGCTCGCAGGTTTTCAGTTTGATGAAAGGCGTTCAGGAGTCACTCGCAGGCAGAGTTGCTCTTTTGCATATGTCGCCGCTTTCCCAAAGGGAAATTATCGGCGCAGAACCTCGCCCTTTTACTACCGATTTTGAAACTCTTGCGGCGGACAGTAAAATTATAAAACCGCTTACCACACCCGAAATGTACGAGCGCATTTGGAACGGCTGTATGCCGGGAATGTTAAGCGGGGCGTACACCGAACGGAATATGTATTATTCCTCTTATCTTTCCACCTATATTGAGCGTGATGTCCGTGAGCTTTCGGGTGCGATAGACGCTTTGAAGTTTACAAAATTTATTACGGCGGTTGCCGCCCGAGCCTCTCAGCTTGTGAATTACAAGGCGATTGCCGATGATGCGGATATCGATCAGGTTACAGCAAAAGCATGGCTGCAAATTCTTGAAACCTTGGGGATCATTTTTTTTGTGCACCCGTATTCCAACAATGTGCTGAAAAGGACCATTAAAACGCCGAAGCTGTATTTTTATGATACGGGACTTGTCTGCTATCTTACAAAATGGTCGTCGCCCGAGGTTGCCGAAAGCGGTGCCATGAGCGGCGCGCTGCTTGAAAACTTTACGGTGTCCGAGATTATGAAAAGCTATCAGAATGCCGGGAAAGAACCATACCTCAATTATTACCGTGACCGTGATGCGAGAGAAATTGATGTAATTATCGAGGGTGACGGCAAATTGTGCCCGCTTGAAATTAAAAAAACAGCCACCCCCGATAAGCGAATTACCAAAACCTTCAGCCTTATCGATAAATCGCCCTTGGTGCTCGGCACCTCTGCCGTGCTCTGCATGAGCGACCGCCTCTCTGCCTTCGACAGAGAAAACCTCATCGTCCCGATTTGGATGATATAAAAAGCAATGAAAATCTCGGCTGATATAGAGAGCAATCATATTTTAGCCGAGATTTTGTTGCTCTTTACTGGCGGAAATCGCATTTCCGCTTTCCGCAAAACAAATAAAAAGAATAAAAAAGCCATTTTTTACATATCTATTACTGATATGTAAAGGAGGGCTTTTTTTGAATTATACAGTAGAGGACCGTGCCGCAGAGCTCGGCGAGTACATAGTAAGAAATAACGCAACCGTAAGAGCCGCCGCAAAGGTGTTCGGCATAAGCAAGAGCACTGTTCATACGGATGTATCGGAGCGGCTGAAAAAAAGCGACTATTCGCTTTATCTCAAGGTTCGTAAGGTGCTTGATGAGAACAAGGCGCAGCGCCACATAAGAGGCGGACTTGCCACAAAGGAAAAATACGAGCACCTGAAAAACGGGGAAATATCCGAGGCTTAATAAAAAGCCTATAACAAAAAGCGCTGATCGGTTCGGATCAGCGCTTCGGCTTGTCTAGCAATTGATGAAAACCCCCGGTTCTACCGGGGGAAAAGGAACGCTTTA
>CAVFQD010000062.1:0-10222 GCA_963624605.1 Eshraghiella crossota
GCTCTTACAGTTCTTGAGCTTTCAGAGCTCGTACACGCAGTTGAGGACGAATTCGGCGTATCTGCCGCAGCAGCAGTAGCAGTTGCAGCTCCCGCAGCAGGCGACGGCGCAGCAGCAGCTGAGGAGAAGACAGAATTCGATGTTGAGCTTACAGAAGTAGGCGCTGAGAAGATTAAGGTTATCAAGGCAGTTCGTGAAATCACAGGTCTCGGTCTTGCTGAAGCTAAGGCTATGGTTGACGGCGCTCCCAAGGTAATCAAGGAAGCTGCTTCTAAGGATGACGCTGAAGCTGCAAAGGCTAAGCTCGAAGAAGTCGGCGCTAAAGTTACTCTTAAGTAATTTTAATTTACCGAATTTCAAATCCCCGTTTTTCTTTTCGGAAGAACGGGGATTTTTTCTGCTGTTTTGTTTGATATAATTCCGCAAGTGTGATATTATATAAGACAGTGAAATTCGGAGGCGATACTATGTCAAAACATTCCGACAGAGCGCTTGAGCTCTTCAAACAGGGGTATAACTGCTCGCAGGCTGTTTTCTGCGCTTTTTGCGATGAATTCGATATGGACGAGGAGACTGCATTTAGGGTTTCCGCAGGTCTCGGCGGAGGCGTAGGCAGAATGAGAGAGGTCTGCGGCACTGTAACAGGTGCGGCTCTTGTTGCGGGTATGCTTTACGGCGCTACCGACGGTAAGGACTCGCAAAAGAAAGCCGAAACCTATGAAAAGGTTCGGGAGATTGCCGACGAATTCAGAAAGGACAACCCGTCTATAATCTGCCGTGAGCTTTTAGGGCTTACCAAGGAAGCGCAGGCAAAGGAAACGGCAACTCCCGAGGCGAGAACGGAACACTATTACAAAAAGCGTCCCTGCTCGGAGCTTGTTGAGAATATGGCAAAAATAATTGACGAAAAATTTTTCGGAGCGGAAGATTAACCTATGACTTACATTAAAAACGACGGCAAAAACGCCGTTATCGGAAATGAATATATCGAGAGGAGCTTTTCTGTTGAAAACGGCAGACTCTTGCCCGACGCAATCACGAACAAAAGGCTTAAAGAGCCCGCACCGTTTGTTTCGGGAAGCGGAAGCGAGGAATTTGCGGTAACCTTCTTAAAAAGGTTCGGAAAATTCGAGTTGAAGGCGTCAATGCTGACTCTCGACAAGGTGAACTCACATAAAAAAGAGGACTCCTCAATTCTTGAATTTGTTTTCAAGCCTGCGATTTACCGAAATACAACAATAAATTTCCGTTTGGTATATAAGCTCGGGAACGATGATTTCTTTATGAAAAAGCAGCTTTGTTTTTCGGCTTCGGGCGACCTCAATCTGCGTATTGATACCGTTGACACCGAGCTTTTAAGCCTTTCGGACGGCGTCGTGCAGAAATGGACGCATCCCGAAATGGATAAGGCGTTCATCGACGGCTTCCACGCTTCGCTCGGCCAGCCCGTTTATATCAACGGTATGTTCACAGGCTCGGAATTCCCGATGAACGACAACAACATAGTTGAAAACACATTGCGGCTTCGTTATTACAGCGGAAAAAGCCTTTCAAAAATCCTTGACGGCAAAAAGGAGCACTCGTTCCACAAATCGGTTTTCGGCAGTGCACAGACAATGTCGTTCGATGTTATAAGGGCTGATTTTCTTGAATATATCAAGACCGTTTCGCAGAAAACATATCTTCGTACTCAGTACAATTCATGGTACGACCATATGCTCAACATCACCGAGGAAAACATCACGGGCTCTTTTTATCAGATTGAAAAGGGCTTGACGCAGAATTTTGTAAAACCGCTCGACGCCTATGTTGTCGATGACGGCTGGACCGATTACGAAAGCGACTTCTGGTGCTTCAACAAGAAATTCCCGCACGAGCTTTACAATTCCTCACGCCTTGCGAATAATTTTTCCTCGCATTTCGGACTTTGGCTCGGACCGAGGGGAGGATATAACTATAACAGACCGTTTGCGAAACGAATGCAAAAGCACGGCAAGGGCGGATACAACAGAAGATCATACGATATCTGCATTGCGGACGAAAAGTATGTGCGTAATATTGAGCTGCTTTTCCTTGACTATATGAACCGTTTCGACATAGACTATTGGAAGCTTGACGGCTTTATGCTCAAGCCCTGCCGCAATAAGAGACACGGACATCCGACAGGCGGCTATAAGGATATGTATGTTATGACCGACGCGTGGGAAAAGTGGATTGCTATTTTCCGTGATATGCGTAAATTCAGGGCGGAGCAGGGCAAGGAGCTTTGGATAAACCTTACCTGTTATGCAGTCCCGAGTCCTTGGTTCCTGCGCTATGTTAACAGCGTGTGGATGCAGAACAGCGGCGACATCGGCTTTACGGACAAGTCATTGAGCGGCGAGGACTTAAACGGTAAGGATTATGACCGAATGCTCACATACAGGGACGCCCTTTATTACGACTTCCATAAAATCAGACAGTATCAGTTCCCGAACTCCAATATGTACAACCATGAGCCCATCTACGGTCACACCGCAAAGGTGAAAATGACCGACGACGAGTATCGCAAGTATATGTATATGATTTCTTCAAGGGGTACTGCGTTCTGGGAGCTCTATTACAGCTTTGACCTTTTCAATGACAGTATGTGGCGTATCAATGCGGATGTGCTGAAGTTTGTCCGTGAAAACTTTGAAACGCTCAGGAATTCAAAGCTTATCGGCGAAAGAGCCGATTCGGGAAAGATTTACGGCTACAGTGCGTGGAACGGAAACGAGGGCATTATTTCGCTTCGCAATCCGTCTGATAAGCCGCAGAAAATTTCCGTAAAGCTCGAAAAGGAGATAGGCGTAAACGAAAGTGTAAAAAATCTTACACGCATAAATGTAATTCCTTATAAAACCGAAAGGTGCGAAAGGAAGTATTCGTTCGGCGATACCCTTGACGCAGAGCTTTCGGCGCATGAGATTGTAATATACAAGTTCGGCGGCGAAAAAACTACCGCTCCCGTGTTAAAGCGTGCCAAGTTTGAAACCGAAAACACGGCGGTATTCTCCTTCGACAGGCACATTGTCCTTGATGAAAACAGCTTTACCTATATGGGCAAGTCTGTAAAGGCTGAGCTGCTTGCCGATTACAGCGAGGTGCTTTTGACCTTTGACAACGCACAGGCAGGCTCAAAATACACAGTCGAATACAGCGTGCGTGACCTCTACGGCAACCGCCTCAATTCAAAGAAAGCTCTTGTCTGTTACAAGGACGGACTTCTGTATTCCGACAGGGAAGCTCCCTGTGAAATTGAGGATGACTTTACTCTTACAATGACTGTGAACACCGCAACCAAGGAAACGCTTTTGTTCTCGCAGGGCAATTCGCTTGCGGTTTCGCTTATAAACGGCAATGTCCGCTTTAACTGCTGTTCGTTAAAATGCGTCGGTAACACCGACATCTGCAACACGGGCGACAGAAAAATTACCCTTGTCAGGGAAAAGAACGCAATGCTCAAGGTTTATATCGACGGAGTACTCGACGCCTCGCATTACGATGAGCGCGTCGGAAATATGATAATCCCAAAAGCCGACATCAAGCTTTCAACCTCGGTAAAGGGCTTCGAGGTGCGCAACAAAGCACTTGCGTTTGACGAGGTTTGATTGTATAATTAAATGATAAGATGCGTTTCGGAAAGGAGAGAATGTATGAAAACACTTGAGCTTATAGTTCCGTGCTATAACGAAGAAGCGGTTCTGAATGTGTTTTATACAACCGTCTCTCCGATATTAAAAGGACTTAACGGAATAAACGCCTCTTTCATTTTTGTAGATGACGGAAGCCGTGACGGCACGGCGGAAATTATAAAAAATCTTGCCGAAAATGACAAAAGCGTGAAATACATCTCCTTTTCAAGGAATTTCGGTAAGGAGGCGGCAATGCTCGCAGGGCTTAAAATGTCCTCCGCCGATTTGGTGGGGATTATCGACGCCGACTTGCAGCATTCTCCCGAGCTTATCCCAAGTATGGTCAAAAGCGTTACCGAAGAAGGCTTTGACATAGCCGCCGCAAGGCGCACCGACCGAAAGGGCGAGGCAAAGCTAAAAAGCGCATTTTCGAGGAGCTTTTACAAGCTTATCAATCGCATTTCGGACGCCAACATCGAGGAGGGCGCACAGGATTACCGCATTATGACCCGAAAGGTTGTGAATGCAATACTCTCAATGCCCGAATACAATCGCTTTTCAAAGGGTATATTCAGCTGGGTGGGCTTTAAGACAAAGTGGTTTGAGCACGAAAACCGCGAGCGTGCGGCAGGCAAGACCAAGTGGTCGTTCTGGAAGCTGTTCGCGTACGCTGTTGACGGCATAATCGGCTTCTCCACCGCTCCGATGAAAATTTCGCTTTTCTGCGGAATAGCAACGAGTATGGCGGGCTTTATCTATGCGCTTTATACGATAGTAAAAACCCTTTGCTTCGGACCCGATGTAAAAGGCTACCCGTCGCTTGTTTGCTCGATTTTAATAATCGGCGGGCTTATTTTAATCTCAATGGGCGTAGTCGGCGAGTATATTTCAAGGATTTATCTTGAGGTTAAAAACAGACCGAACTACATCATCAACGAAACCAATATATTACCCGAGACCGTTGATAAATCAGCAGATTCGGGCAACAAATAATATAAAGTCAACGGAGGTAGAAAACAATGACTTCAATAACAAAGGATATGACAATCGGCGACATCCTTGACGCTGAAAGGGAAACCGTTCCTTTCTTCCTTGAGATGGGAATGCATTGCCTCGGATGCCCCGCTTCAAGAGGCGAAACCGTTGAGGAGGCTTGTGCCGTTCACGGAGTTGATGCGGACGAGCTTGTTAAAAAAATCAACGATTTCCTTGCAAGCAAATAAAGAAAGCGGCGGGGTCGGTTGAGTGTTTAACTCTGCCAGCCCCGTGTTTTTTTGATTATGATTAAATTGACACCGAGACTTGCCGCCGTGGCGGATACGGTAAATAAATGCGACTGCTTCCTTGATGTGGGAACCGACCATGCGTATCTTCCGGCGTACATAGTCGAAAACAAAATTTCAAACAGGGCGATTGCCTCCGACATAAACCCGAATCCGCTCAAAAACGCACAAAAAACGCTTGAAGAATACGGTATGTACGGAAAAATCGAATTGCGCCTTTCCGCAGGCTTCGAAAACATAAAACCCCGTGAGGCACAGGAAATAGCCGTCTGCGGTATGGGCGGAATTATGATTGCGGATATGATAAACGCAACCGATTGGCTGAAGGACGGAAATATCCACCTTATTTTACAGCCTATGACGCATTTTGAAGATGTGCGGCATGCGCTTTTTGACAACGGCTTTTCAATAGATACCGAAAAAACCGTCTGTGAGGACAGGCATATTTATCTTGTTGTTTCGGCAAGATATACGGGCGAAAAATCGGAGCACGAGCCGTATGAATATTATGTCGGAAATCTGCCGAAATCGGACGGAGAAACCGACAAAAGGTTTGTGGAAAAGGTATTGAAGAGCCTTTACAACAAATACAACGGCACAAAGGACGAAAAAACTCTTGAACTGATAAGGAGTATCGAAAATGCCCAAGGCAAAGGAAATATATGAATACATTGACAGCTTTGCCCCGTTCTCCGCACAGGAGGAGTGGGACAACAGCGGTTTTCTCATAGGCGACGAAAACAAAGAGGTTACAAAGGTGTTGATGGCTCTCGACTGTACGAACGAGGTGCTGGAAACCGCAAAAGATACGGGCTGTGAGCTTGTCATTACGCACCATCCGATAATTTTCGGCGCAATAAAGCAGGTAAAGTGCGGCAGTGAGGTCTACACCGCAGTCAATAACGGACTTTCCGTTATATGCGCTCACACTTCGTACGATGTGGCTTCGGGCGGCGTCAGCGACATTTTGGCAAACACGCTTTCGGCGAAAAACACAACCAAATCTCCCTCGGGCATACTCACTTTAGGCGAGGTCGAAAAAACCACAGTCGGCGAATTTGCGGAATTTGTCAAAAATACGCTTTCGGCAAATGTCAGAGCCTGCCTTACGGATAAAGCCGTATCAAAGGTTGCCTTTTGCGGCGGTGCGGGCAGCGATTACCTCTGCGAAGCCAAGGAAACGGGCTGCGATTTGCTTGTTACGGGAGACGCGGGTCACCACGACTTCCTTGACGCGGTAGCTTTAGGCATAGGACTTATAGCCGCAGGACATTTTGAAACCGAAGCAATTTCCGTAAAACCGCTTTGCGATAAGCTTCAAAAGAAATTTGAAAATGTAAAATTCACGGTGTTTGAACAGAAAACACCGATAACTTATATCTGAGGAAAATATGGCACTTGACGGAATAACATTAAGATTTATAAAAAACGAAATAAGCGAATATTTGCTCGGAGCAAAGGTGGAAAAGGTTTATCAGCCGTCGAAATGCGAGCTTGTGTTCTTAATGAGAACCCGAAGCGGAGCATATAGGCTGTATATGTCGGCACAGGCTATCTCGCCGAGGATACACATTACCTCGCAGTCGCTTGAAAATCCGCAAAAGCCGCCCATGCTCTGTATGCTTTTGAGAAAACGCCTTGTCGGGGCAACGCTCACGCAGATAAATCAGGTGTCGCTCGACAGGGTGCTTGAATTGTGCTTTGACGCCACTGATGAGATAGGCGATAAGGTAAAACTCAAGGTGTTTATTGAAATTATGGCACAGCGCAGCAATATAGTGCTTGTAAACGAAAACGGCAAGGTCATCGACGCCGTTAAGAGGGTGGACGAAACCAAATCCACCTACCGTGAGGTTCTCCCGGGCGGCACTTATCTTTTGCCGCCGAGCCAGAATAAACTCGACATCTCGCAGTGCTCGGCAGGGGAGATAGTAAAGGCGGTATGCGAAAAGAAAAATCAAAAGCTCTCCTCGGCAATCCTTTCAAGTGTGCTCGGCGTTTCTCCCGTCGTTTGCCGTGAAATCGCCTTTGCCTGCTCGGATAAGGCTGTTGAGGATATGACGGTTATAGACGAGAGCGTTTTGTATGATAAAATCGTTGGAATTCAGGATATAATTTCCCAAAACAAGCCCTCTCCGCAGGTCGTGTTCGACCCCGAGGGCAATCCCGTCGATTTTTCGTTTATGAATATCACGCAGTACGGCGAAAATTATCCCGTGAAGAAATATTCTTCGTTTTCCGAGCTGCTCGACGAGTTCTGCTTTGAAAAGGACAGAACCTATCGAATTAAACGCCGTGCGGGCGATATGCTAAAGCTCTTGAACAACGCCTCACAGAGGGTTGCAAAAAAGGTCAATCTTCAGAAAATGCAGCTTGAAAAGTGCGACGACAAGGAAACTCTGCGTATCTATGCGGAGCTTATAAATTCCAATCTTTACAGGCTCGAAAAGGGCTCGGCGTTTTACGATATTGAGAATTATTACGATAACAACAATGTCGTTAGGATAAATGTAAATCCCGCGCTTTCTCCCGTGCAGAATTCGCAGAAGTATTATAAGGAATACAAAAAGGCGGTTACCGCCGAAAAAATGCTTGCCGATTTAATCGAGAGCGGCGAACAGGAGCTTTTGTATATCGACTCCGTGCTTGACGAGCTTTCGAGAGCGGACAGCGAAGCGGAAATTGCCGAGATAAAGCAGGAGCTGATTTCGGGCGGATATATCCGCCACAAGAGCAAGGATAAAATAAAACTTCCGAAAACGCTTCCGCCGTATGAGTTCACAACCTCGGACGGCTTCCGTGTGCTTGTCGGCAGGAACAATGTTCAGAACGACAAGCTGACCTTCAAAACGGCAAAGAACTATGATATGTGGCTTCACACTCAAAGCTTCGCGGGCTCGCACACAGTGATTGTTTCGGACAACAGGGAAATTACCGACACCGCAATCGAGGAGGCGGCAAGGATAGCCGCACGGTTTAGCTCGGCAGGAGATGCAGACAAGGTGCCCGTTGACTACACCTTGATAAAAA
Source organism: Eshraghiella crossota (assembly GCA_963624605.1). Classification (GTDB taxonomy): domain Bacteria; phylum Bacillota; class Clostridia; order Oscillospirales; family Acutalibacteraceae; genus Fimenecus. The sequence goes on from CAVFQD010000062.1 coordinate 7,970, forward strand.
ATGTCAAGAAGCCGAATAACGCAAAGCCCGGCAAGGTCATATATCACGTTTACAACACCCTGTATGTTACCCCAAACAGGGATATTCAACTGTAAAGCAAATTCGCTTTACATAAAATTTCGGCTCGGATATTGACCGAAATGCTAAAACATTGTATTATATTGAAGATAAAGATAAAAAGGCGGTTTAACCTATGAAAAAAACTATATCCGTAATGCTGATAATAACCATGCTTATGTCGCTTTTGTGCCTCACCCCGTTTGCGGCGTCCACCTCGCTCGTGGCGGCTCCGTCAACGGCAAATAAGGGAGATACGGTTACGATAAGCGTAAATGTCGGAAGCGGTCTTTCAGGCGCAAAGCTTGTGCTCGAATATGACACCTCTTGCTTTTCGCTTGTAAGCAACAGCATAAGCGAGGGCTCAAACTTTATGGTTTCGGTAAATGACAAAACAACCGGAAAGCTTACGGCAGCGGCTGTCGCAATGACTGAACAGCCTGCTTGTACCGTGTATTCCGCTAAGTTCAAGGTGCTCAAAACAGGCGGAAAAATGACGCTTAAAGTAACAGAAGCCATCGACGGTAACAATAACGACATAACCTCAACCGTTACGGGTACGGTTCTCACAATAGCCGAGGGTACGGGCACGGTTACGGAGGAGACAATCGCTCCTCAGCCTCAGACAACTGCGGCGGCGAATGTTACAAAGCCTTCTTCAGGAGCCGGCAGCAGTAAGACAACCACAACAAAGAAGGTTGAGGGAATAACCGGAACGGCAGTCGCGCCGGCACCCGACGAGACCTTACCCGCTGACATTATGCCTACGGAGCCCACAACAGCCGACAGTGCTTCCGAGCAGACTGAAAAGAGCCATACTGCGGCGATTATCATAGCTGTTGCGGCAACTCTCCTCGTTCTTGCGGCGGCAATAATCATTGCCCTTGTCATCAAAAAGAAAAAACAGCAGGACGAACCCGAAACTCCGAACGAAACAAACGAAAATATTGACAAAGATAAATAAAATCCTGTTGACAATTCAACTGAATTATAGTATCATTAGTCATATAGTAAAGGCTTTATGCGCTTTTCTATCATAATATCGACTCGCATTAAAGCGAAAATTATTAAAAGGCGGTAAAAAGATATGAAAAAAGTTCTTTCAGTTCTCGTAGCACTTCTTCTTATTGCTGTTGCTTGTGTTCCCGCATTTGCGGCAGACACATACAAGGTTGACCTCGAGTCATCGGCAACCACCGCAGCAGTAGGCGACGAAATCACGGTTTCTTTCAAAGTAAGCAGCGGTCTTTCGGGCTTCAAGGGCGTTCTTGAATACAACACTGCTAATTATCAGTATGTTGAAGGTTCAGCTCAGGCTACCGACCTCTTTACTTCCGTAATCAACGACACTGTTGACGGTAAACTCACAGTTGCAAGCGTTGCTACCGAAGCTAAGGACGCTGGCGTTGTTTTCACAGCTAAGTTTAAGGTTCTCAAGAAGGACGGCGTTTTCACAGCTTCCGCAACGGACGCTATTGACGGAACAAGCACAGCTGTTACAGTTGCGGGCGATGAGCTTGCTATCGAAGTAACCGATAAGGCTACAACAACGAAGGCTGCAGAAACAACAACATCTGCTGACAGCGGTAAGTCCGACAGCAACAAAAAGAATTCCGTTGATATCAAGAAAACAGGCGGTAAGCTCTATGTTTCAACAGCGGCGGCAGTTGCGGTTTGCGCAGCAGCAGTTGCAGTTACAATGAAGAAAAAGAACGAAGACTAAGAATTTACATTTCTGATATTCGGCGCTCACACTGATGTGTGAGCGCTTTTTCTTGTGCGTTGAAAAAGCGCGTGAGGTCTCTACGAGGCTCATCATATTAAAGCAGAACCAAGCCTTCCTCTGACGAGGAAAGTGGCACGCCGCAGGCGTGACGGAAGGAGAGAGGCAATAAACATCAAATTTTCGTTGTCTCTCCCTCAGTCATTTTTCAGAAGAAAAATGACAGCTCCCTCGTCAGAGGGAGCCTATGTTTGTGTGTGATTTCCAATTTGCACAGCACCGTAGAGTAGGGGCTTGCTCCCGCTGAAAGAAATATTGCAAATCAACCGATACAATCAAATTATATTTCATATTATATCGTAGGGGCGAACTGTGTTCGCCCGCTTTTTTGTTACTGCTGAAATTGGCGGGCGAACGAAGTGTATAGTGTAATAAGATAGTAAACAGGTAGTGTAAGGACATAGTAAACAGTT
>CAVFQD010000063.1:0-10148 GCA_963624605.1 Eshraghiella crossota
CTGCGTTGCCTGAACAGGCGTGATGGTGATTTCTGCCATCTCAAAATTTTGCCAATGGCAAATTTTGAGGGCATTTTAATTATGATTAGCGTGATTTTTCACGCTAATCACCATAGCCTTTCAGGCAACAAATTTTTATTGGAAATCACCGATTTAACCTGCGTTGCCTGAACAGGCGTGATGGTGATTTCTGCCATCTCAAAATTTTGCCAATGGCAAATTTTGAGGGCATTTTAATTATGATTAGCGTGATTTTTCACGCTATTTTTCCTTTATGCTTTTATTCCGCGGTTTACAGCCGAGAACAAAGCGTTGATTGATGCGGCGATAATATCGTCGTTTACGCCTGCGCCCCATACGAGCTTGCCGTTGTCAAGCGTAATGCCGACATAGGAAATCGCCTGTGAGGAAGAGCCCTTTGTCAAAGCGTGCTCCTCATAAGTAAGCTCAGAGAACGAAACGCCGAGGCTGTTCTTAATAGCGTTGCTTACTGCGTCGAGGCGTCCGTTACCGTGAGCGACAACCTCTTTAACCTCGCCGTTCATTTCAACCGTGAGCATAACCTTTATCATATCCGAACGGACAAAGTGGTAATCAACAAGCTTTATCGGGTCGTTGATATTTATATAGTTGTCGGTAAACGCCTTGAGAACCTCGTCGGGAGAAAGCTCTGCGTGTGCGTGGTCGGAAATGCTCTTGACGGTATAACCGACATCCTCACGCATTTTCTTGGGAAGGTCATAGCCGAACTGATGTTCAAGTAAATAGCCGATACCGCCCTTACCCGACTGTGAATTTATGCGGATAACATCCGTTTCATACTGTCTGCCGACATCGCCGGGGTCAATGGGAAGATAGGGAACTGTCCATGTGTCGCACTTCTTCTCCTCACGGTACTGCATACCCTTTGCAATTGCGTCCTGATGCGAGCCCGAGAACGCCGCAAAGACAAGCTTGCCCGCATAGGGCTGTCTGTCATAAACGGTCATACCCGTGTTTCTCTCATAGACGGAAACAATGTTGGGCATATCCGAAAAGTCAAGTCCCGGGTCAACGCCCTGTGCGTACATATTCATTGCGAGAGTTACTATATCGACATTACCCGTGCGCTCGCCGTTACCGAAAAGAGTACCCTCGATTCTGTCGGCACCCGCTAAAATTCCGAGCTCGGAATCCGCTACGGCACAGCCTCTGTCATTGTGAGGGTGAAGGGAAACGACAACCGAGTCTCTGTATTTAAGGTTTTCGCACATATATTCAACCTGATCAGCATATACATGCGGCGAGGAAAGCTCTACCGTTACGGGAAGGTTGATGATAGCCTTTCTGTCGGGTGTGGGCTTCCACACATCAAGAACGGCGTTGCACACTTCAAGCGCATACTCGGGTTCTGTTCCCGTAAAGGACTCGGGCGAATACTCATAACGGTAATTTATGCCCATTTCCTTTGCGATGTTCTCAAAGAGAATTGCGCCGTCAACAGCGATTTTCAAAATCTCCTCCTTGGACTTTCTGAAAACCTGCTCACGCTGAGCGAGAGAGGTTGAGTTGTAAAGATGAACTATTGCGTTTTTACAGCCCTTGAGAGCCTCAAAGGTCTTTCTGATGATGTGTTCACGGCTCTGTGTGAGAACCTGTACGGTTACATCGTCGGGAATCATATCCTTTTCGATAAGCGTACGCAGGAATGTGTATTCCGTCTCGCTTGCCGCAGGGAAGCCGACCTCAATCTCCTTAAAGCCGAGCTTTACCAAAAGCTGAAAGAAATCAAGCTTTTCTTCAAGGCTCATAGGAACGATAAGCGACTGGTTGCCGTCTCTCAAATCGACAGAGCACCAAATCGGCGGCTTTTCGATATATGTCTTGTCAAGCCATTTCCTCGTCGGATTTTTGACGGGGAAAAACTGCCTTGTGTATCTTGATGTATTTACCATTATCTGCTCCTTATATCTGCGCTATAACCTCGACTTCCACCAATGCGCCCTTGGGTAAGCCCTTTACCTCAACGCAGCTGCGTGCGGGTGCGGAAGTGATGTATTCGCCGTAAACCTCGTTGAACGGAACGAAATCGTTAATATCCGCAAGGAAGCAGGTGGTCTTGATTACCTTGTCGAACGATGTGCCTGCCTCTTCGAGAACAGCCTGAAGGTTCTTCATAACTCTTTCGGTCTGAGACTTAATCTCATCGCCTACGATAACGCCCTTTTCGGGGTCGAGCGCTATCTGACCCGAAGTGTATACCGTACCGTTTACGGAAATTGCCTGTGAATAGGGTCCTATTGCCTTGGGGGCTTTATTTGTTGAAATCTTTTCCATAGTTAAAATCTCCTTTAATCAAAAAAGTTTAAGTCCTGCGTCTTCAAGGGCTTTTTTAATGGTGTCGATATGCTCGAAGTTTCTCGTTTCAAGCGTAACGGTAAGATAACAGCCGTTTACATCCGAGCCCTCGGGTGCGTGCTCGTGATACACTGCGGTAACATTGCCGCCGCACTCCGAAATAATCTGCGAAACCTTGAGAAGCTGACCGGGCTTATCAACAAGCTCAATATTGAACTGACAGCTTCTGCCCGACATCAAAAGACCTCTTGCGATAACCCTTGAAAGGATTGTAACATCGATATTACCGCCCGAAACAACGCAAACAGCCTTTTTGTCCTTCAAATCAATCTTGTCGAACATTGCCGCCGCAACAGGAACTGCGCCCGCACCCTCGGCGACAAGCTTGTGCTGTTCCATCAAAGCGAGGATAGCCGCCGAAATTTCATCGTCGGTAACGGTTACTATCTCGTCAACATACTTTGAACAAATATCGTATGTAAGGTCGCCCGGCTCTTTGACAGCGATACCGTCGGCAATGGTCTTTACGCTCGGGAGAGTTTCAATCTTACCGTCCGCAAGCGAATTTTTCATTGACGGAGCGCCCGCAGCCTGTACGCCGTAAACCTTAACATTGGGATTGAGCTGCTTTATTGCGAAAGCAACGCCCGAAATAAGTCCGCCGCCGCCTACGGGAACGATAACCGCGTCAAGGTCGGGTATCTGCTCATAAAGCTCAAGAGCGATTGTGCCCTGACCCGCTATTACATCGGGGTCGTTGAACGGATGGATAAATGTATAGCCGTTTTCGTCTCTCAATTCAAGAGCCTTTTTATATGCGTCGTCATAAACGCCGTTTACAAGGCAAATTTCCGCACCGTAGCTCTTTGTAGCCTCGATTTTAGAAATCGGAGCACCGTCGGGGAGGCAGATTGTAGCCTTAATTCCGTTTTTCTGCGCCGCAAGGGCAACGCCCTGCGCATGGTTACCTGCCGAGCAGGCAATAACGCCCTTTGCCTTTTCCTCTGCGGTAAGCTGGGACATCTTGTAATATGCGCCTCTTACCTTAAACGAACCCGTTACCTGTAAATTTTCGGTTTTGAGATAAAGCTCTGTGCCGGGTTTAAGCTTGGGAGCATAAATAACATCTGTTTTTCTGACAACATTTTTAAGCACATAGCTTGCTTTGTAGATGTTGTCGAGAGTCAATTTACTGTTCACTGTGTTACTCCTTTATATCAAACTGTTAATAAACTGTTCTGCCGCACGGGGCGAGCGTGAGCCCTTTGAAAGCGCAAACGCCTCGGCTTTGAGGTCGAGCTCGTCCGACGGTATATTCAAATCGGCTTTTTGAGCCAACTGATGTACGATTTCAAGATACAAAGCCTTGTTGGGCTTTGAGAAATATACGACAAGACCGAAACGGTCGGAAAGAGACATAAGCTCCTGCATGGTGTCGGCACGGTGAACATCGTCCGTACCCTGCCTTTCCGCAAAGCTCTCCTTTACGATATGGCGTCGGTTGCTTGTCGCAACGATAACCGCATTGCTTGCCTTGCCCGAAGCAGAGCCCTCAAGCACCGCCTTGAGCATACTGAAGCAATCGTCATTCTTGTTAAACGAAAGGTCGTCGATAAAAATAATGAATTTGAGGGGGTTGCCCTCAATTCTCGACATTATGTACGGTAAATCGAAAAGCTGATCCTTACGAAGCTCGATAAGACGGACTCCGTTATTGAAAAAGTGGTTGGCGCAAGCCTTTACCGTGGAGGACTTGCCCGTTCCCGCGTCGCCGCACAAAAGCGTGTTGAGCGCGGGTCTGCCCTGTGTGAGCGCCTCGATATTGTCATACACTTGACGCCTTTCCGCCTCATAGCCGACAAAATCGTCAAGCGATATGTCGTCCGCAAAATCTATCGGACAAATTTCGCCGTCGGACACACGGAACATCTTCGATGTAGCGAAAATTCCGTAGCCGTAGGACGAAAGGTTAAGCGCTCTCTCCGAATACATTTTTTCAAAGTCAATATACGAATTCTCAAACTGCGGAGCATAGATATTTTCGGGAAAATCACAGATTTCGGCGCTTTTGAGCATTGTGAGTGAAGTCAGAACCGCAAGCTCTTTTTTGCAGTTTTCCTCGAGTGACGGTGGTATTTCCTTACCCTGTGACCTCAGCACGATATACCTGTTTTCGCTCTCGCAAACAGATATTCTCAAAAATTCCGATAAGCTGTTGTTATACCCTGCAAGGCTTGCCACAAGCTCGCCGTACAGAGCCGATTTCTCGCAAATATCGCCGTCGCAATTCAGAAACTTAAGCAAGGCCGCCATAGGAGCCTTGCTCAAGATGTCTCTGAATACATTGAACGCCGATATGTTACAAATCAAATTTTTCTTTTGATTGGTGTCCATATCCGTATCCCTGAATTAGAATTTATTGATTATTGCTCCCTTGTCGGCAGAGCTTACCATCTGTGCGTATCTTGCGATATAACCCTTAAGATTTTCTTTTCTCTTAATCGGCATCGTAGCCTTACGCTCTTCAATCTCCTTTTCGTCAACCTTCAATTCGATTGAATACTCGGGAATGTTGATTGAAATGAGGTCTCCCTCCTTGACATAGGCGATAAGTCCGCCGCTGACAGCCTCGGGGGAAACATGACCTATTGAAGCGCCTCTTGTTGCACCGGAGAAGCGTCCGTCGGTAATAAGGGCAACATCCTTATCAAGACCCATACCTGCTATTGCGGAGGTCGGCGAGAGCATTTCTCTCATTCCGGGGCCGCCTGCAGGGCCTTCGTATCTGATAACAACGACATCGCCTTTGACTATTTTGCCCGCGTAAATTGCGGCAATAGCCTCCTCCTCGCTCTCAAAGACCCTTGCTGGACCTTCGTGAACAAGCATTTCGGGAGCTACCGCACTGCGCTTTACGACGCAGCCGTCGGGTGCGAGATTGCCTTTAAGCACGGCAATGCCGCCCGTCTTTGAATAGGGATTGTCCGCAGTACGGATAACCTCGGGGTTTCTGTTTACCGCAGAGGCAATATTCTCTTTCATCGTCTTGCCCGTACAGGTCATAACCGATGTGTCGAGAGCGCCTATTTTATCAAGCTCTTTAAGAACCGCATAAACGCCGCCCGCCTCGTTGAGATCCTCCATATAAGTGGGACCTGCCGGTGCAAGGTGACAAAGGTTCGGCGTATTTTCGCTTATCTCGTTCGCCATATCAAGGCTGAACTCTATACCGCACTCGTTTGCTATTGCGGGAAGATGGAGCATACTGTTTGTCGAGCAGCCAAGAGCCATATCTGCAGTAATCGCATTGCGTATAGCCGCCTTTGTCATAATGTCTCTTGGCTTAATATCCTGCTTTACAAGCTCCATTATCTGCATACCCGCATGCTTTGCAAGCTCAATTCTCTTTGAATATACGGCAGGGATTGTTCCGTTGCCGCCGAGACCCATACCGAGAACCTCAGTAAGGCAGTTCATTGAGTTTGCGGTGTACATACCCGAGCACGAACCGCATGTCGGACAGGTGTTTTCCTCGCAAACGCAAAGCTGTTTTTCGTCAATCTTACCTGCGGAATAAGCGCCGACAGCCTCAAACATACTTGAAAGGCTTGTCTTTTTGCCGTCAACCCTGCCTGCGAGCATGGGACCGCCGCTGACAAAGATTGTCGGGATATTGAGCCTTGCCGCCGCCATAAGAAGTCCGGGAACATTCTTGTCGCAGTTGGGAACCATAACAAGTCCGTCAAAGCCGTGCGCCATAACCATAGCCTCTGTCGAGTCTGCGATAAGGTCACGGGTTACAAGAGAGTACTTCATTCCCGTGTGACCCATTGCGATACCGTCGCATACGGCAATCGCCGGGAACACGATGGGCGTGCCCCCTGCCATTGCAACTCCGAGTTTTACGGCTTCGACAATCTTGTCGATGTTCATATGACCCGGAACTATTTCGTTATAAGAGCTGACGATACCGATCATCGGGCGCTGCTGCTCCTCATTTGTAAGACCGAGGGCATGATAAAGCGAACGGTGAGGAGCATTTTGAAATCCGTTGACGATAGTATCTTTTACCATTGTGTTACACTCTTTTCCTGTTAGTTGTTGATGAGCTTGTCCTCATCGCTCCAGCTGTAAAGCTTACGAACCTCTTCGCCGACCTTCTCCGAAGGATGCTCGGCAGCGAGCTTACGCATAGCGTTGAAGTGAACCTGTGCGCCTGCCGATGACATATCGAGGAGGAATTCTTTTGCAAATGTACCGTCCTGAATATCGGAAAGGATCTTCTTCATAGCTTTCTTTGTGTCCTCTGTGATAATCTTCGGACCTGTTACATAGTCGCCGTACTCGGCTGTGTTTGAAATTGAATATCTCATTCCCGAGAAGCCGCTCTGATAGATAAGGTCAACGATAAGCTTCATCTCGTGAATGCACTCAAAGTAAGCGTTTCTGGGGTCATAGCCTGCTTCAACAAGCGTCTCGAAGCCTGCCTGCATAAGTGCGCAAACACCGCCGCAAAGAACAGCCTGCTCGCCGAAGAGGTCTGTTTCAGTCTCTGTTCTGAAGGTTGTTTCAAGAACGCCTGCACGAGCGCCGCCGATACCGAGAGCGTATGCAAGAGCGATTTCAAGAGCGTCGCCTGTTGCGTCCTGCTCAACAGCTACAAGGCAAGGAACGCCTTTGCCTGCCTGATATTCCGAACGAACCGTGTGACCGGGTCCCTTGGGGGCTATCATAATAACATTTACATTCTTCGGAGGCTTGATGCAGCCGAAGTGAATATTGAAGCCGTGAGCGAAAGCAAGGGTCTTGCCCTCTGTAAGGTTGGGCTCAATGCTCTCCTTGTAAAGAGCAGCCTGCTTCTCATCGTTGATAAGAATCATAATGATGTCTGCGTTCTTTGCAGCCTCTGCCGATGTCATAACCTTAAGGCCCTGAGCTTCAGCCTTTGCCCAGCTCTTGCTGCCTTCGTAAAGTCCGACAATAACGTCAACGCCCGAATCCTTGAGGTTCAAAGCGTGTGCATGTCCCTGTGAGCCGTAGCCGATGATAGCAACGGTCTTTCCGTTGAGTTTAGCAAGGTTACAGTCCTGCTGATAATAAATTTTCTGCATAGTTATTTCTCCTTTGCAATAATTATTTTTTATTTAATAGCGTAACCGCTAAAATGGGTTAGATTGAATTTGTGCCTCTTTCAATTGCGACAACGCCCGTACGGCACATCTCAATTATGCCTATGCTTGCCATAATTTCGATAAAGGCGTTGATTTTTGCGGGGTCGCCCGTGACCTCAATGCTCATTGTGTTGAGCGTGTAGTCAAGGATTTTTCCCTTATACACCTCTGCCGCCGCAAGGATTTCGCTTCTTGTTTCGGGGGTGCTCTTTACTTTGATAAGCATAAGCTCCCTTTCAAACGAAGCCTCGGGGGTGAGAAGCTTTACCTTCTTGATGTTGTGAAGCTTACGAAGCTGATTGACAAGCTGCTCTCTTGCGTATTCGTCGCCGTGAAGCGTTATTGTGATACGGGAATAATTCGGGTCGTCGGTTTCGCCGACAGTGAGTGAATCAATGTTGAATCCCTTACGCATAAACAAGCCGCAGACTCTTGTGAGAACGCCGTACTTGTTTTCAACGTACATTGCTATAACAAATCTGTCCATCATCAATCCTCCTCTACCTTGGTAATCATATCGTCAATTGAGCCTCCGGGCGGAAGCATCGGAAGAACAAACTCATCCTCGTTTATGAGGGTGTCGATAAGATACGGTCCGTTGTGAGCCATACCCTTTTTGAACGCCTTTTCAAAATCTTCAATATTGGAAACCCGCTCTGCCTCCAAGCCGAAAGCCTCGGCAAGCTTAACAAAGTCGGTCTTTCTGTCAAGCGTGGTATTTGAATAACGCTTACCGTAGAAAAGAGTCTGCCACTGGCGAACCATACCGAGAACGCCGTTGTTAAGAAGAACTATTACAACGGGGGCGTTATATGTAACGGCTGTCGCAAGCTCGTTGAGGTTCATACCGAAGCTGCCGTCGCCCGTAATGAGAACCGTTTTGTCGCCCGTTGCAACCGTAGCACCGATTGCCGCACCTAAGCCGTAGCCCATTGTGCCGAGTCCGCCGCTTGAAGCGAAACGCCTCTTCTGCTCAAAGTCAGTATACTGTGCAGCCCACATCTGGTGCTGACCTACATCCGTTGCGATAATGGTCGATTTATCCTTAACCTTGTTTATAACATCAAAAATCTTCTTGGGGGTCATAGCGCCGTTTGAAGCCTCTTCCGCCTCGTCTGCAATGCGCTTTTCTTCAGCCTTGAGAGCCTCAACCTGCTGTTCCCATTCCTTATGCTCCGCCTTGTCGCAGCGCTCCGCAATTCTTGAGAACGAGGACTTGATGTCGCCTACAAGACCGACATCAACCTTGATGTTCTTGTTTATCTCCGAAAGGTCAACATCGAGCTGAACAAGCTTTGCACCCGTAGCGTACTTTTCGGTATTGCCCGTTGCCCTGTCGGAGAAACGGACGCCGACGCCGATTATCAAATCAGCCTCCTTGTTAGCCATTGACGAAGCGTAGTGACCGTGCATACCCTCCATACCGAGGAAACGGTCGAAGGAATTAGGCATAGCGGAAAGTCCCATAAAGGTACAGCCGATATATGCGTCAATCTTCTCGGCAAAAGCCATAATTTCCTTGGTCATTCCGAGACCTGCCGCACCGCCGCCGATATATATGTAAGGCTTTTTGCAGTTGTTGATAAGCTCAACCGCCTTGTCGACCTCGTTGTCGTCGGCAATTTTGAGCGGAGCAAAATCAACAACGCCCTTTCTTTCAAATTCGCACTGCGCCGTCTGAACATCCTTCGGAACATCGATAAGCACGGGGCCGGGTCTGCCCGACTTTGCAATTTGGAAAGCCTCGCGGATAGTGTCCGCAAGCTCATGAACATCGGTTACGAAATAGTTATGCTTTGTAATTGGCAAGGTAATACCCATAATGTTAATTTCCTGGAAGCTGTCCTTACCGATAAGCGAGGTGGGCACATTGCCCGTGATAGCCACCATAGGTATGGAGTCGAGCATTGCCGTAGCGATACCCGTAACAAGGTTTGTAGCACCGGGACCCGAGGTTGCGATTACAACTCCGACCTTGCCCGTAACTCTCGAATAACCGTCAGCAGCATGTGAAGCGCCCTGCTCGTGAGCGGTCAAGACATGATTGATACGGTCGCTTGCCTTGTAAAGCTCGTCATAGATATTAAGAACCTGTCCGCCGGGATAGCCGAAAACATCGGTAACGCCCTGTTCAATCAATGTTTCGATTATAATTTGCGAGCCTGACATCATTTCAGTTTTGTTTCCCATAAATCCTCCAATATAACAAAACGCCTCTTTAAGCCTTCGGCTTAAAGAGGCGAAGAACTCAATAAAAATTCTCCGTGGTACCACTCTTTTTCTTTTCCTAAAGAAAAGCACTCAACGAATTATCGTAAACTCTGTAACGGGAGCGCCCGATTGCAATTACCGACTTTTTCAAGCCCTTCACGGCAACAGTTCAGCGGCGAGTTCAACCGATTTTCTTATGCCTTGCACCGTCCGGCAACTCTCTTGAAGAAAATTTTAAGTCTAATACTCCGCATCATTACTTTTAATATATTTTAGTCATTTTTTCTCTTAATGTCAAACACTATTTTATATAATTGTCGTTTTTTATATAAAATAGTTGATTGAGTGGTTGATAAAAGCCGTAAAATCGGCAATATAACTAATAATATTTGCGTTTTCACCAAATATATAAAACAGGCTCTGTAATAC
>CAVFQD010000064.1:0-10102 GCA_963624605.1 Eshraghiella crossota
TCACGCTAATCACCATAGCCTTTCAGGCAACAAATAGTTTATTAAAAATCACCGAATTAACCTGCGTTGCCTGAACAGGCGTGATGGTGATTTCTGCCATCTCAAAATTATGCCAAAGGCAAATTTTGAGATGGCATTATAATTATGAATAGTGTGATTTTCACACTATACCTCCTGAAAAATAAAAAATCCTCTGCCAAAAAGCAGAGGACGAAAATTTCGTGTTACCACCTCAGTTTGCCGACCCTTCACAAAGCCGACCTCCGTGAGTAATATATTACTCGGTTCTGTAACGGGAACACCCGTTTGCCCCTACAAATAAGGTTCAGGGCAACAACTCCGCGATGTATTTCACGGGAGAGCGGTATTGCCTTGCACCGAACGGCAACTCTCTTGACCGACCTTATCCGTTACTTCTTCGCATCAATGTCTTTGAAGATATTATACACAATAAATTTTATTTGTCAACCTTTGCGCCCAAAAGCATCTGTTCTGCACTTTCAAGCATAGCGTCCGTAACATTAAAACCGCCCATAATACGGGCAAGCTCCCCTTTTCTCTCATCAAAGCCGAGTGAACGAAGTTCTGTATATGTCTGACCGTCCCGCTCCGACTTAGAAATGAGCAAATGCTCGTCGGCATATGCCGCTATCTGTGCAAGGTGCGTTACGCATATTACCTGATGCGACGCGGAAACCTGCTTTAGCTTAACGGCGATTTTATGTGCCGCACTTCCGCTGACGCCCGTATCTATTTCATCGAATACAAGCGTGGAAATGCCGTCCTTTTCCGAAAGAACGCTCTTTATCGCAAGCATAATCCTCGAAAGCTCGCCGCCTGAAGCGATTTTTGAAAGCGGCTTCAAATCCTCGCCGACATTTGCCGAAAGCAAAAATTCAACCTTGTCAATTCCGTTCTCGCAAAGCGGACAGTCCTTTATGTCAACTGCGAACCTAACAGACGGCATATCAAGGAATTTAAGCTCCTCGCAGACATTTTTCGAGAAAAGATTTCCCGCATACATTCTTGTCTTTGAAAGCTCCTTTGCCTTTTCAAGAGCCTTTTCATAAGCCTCCCTGACCTCAAAAGTCAGCCTGCTTTTTATTTCGTCCGAGTTCTCTATCGAATTGCGTTCCTCAAGGGCAGAGGCATAATATTCGAGTATTTCCTCCTCCGTCTTTCCGTACTTCTTTGAAAGCTCATATAAGACATCAAGTCTTTCCTCAACCTGCGTTACGGAATTTTCGTCAAAATCAAGGTTGTCAAGCAAATCCCTTATCTGCTCGCAGACGGCGGACAAATCGTACGCCTTTTCTTCAAGCGTTGCGGCAAGCTCTGAAATATCCTTTGAAATGTCGGCTACGGAGTTGAGCTTATTAAGCGCACCGAAGCTCAGCTGTACGGCACCCTGCGCCTCGTCGTTACCGTCAAGGTAGGCATAAGCTGTGCCGAGAACGGTTGACAGCTTTTCGGTATTTCTGAACAGGGTCTGTTTTTCTTTAAGCTCGTCCCACTCGCCAACGCTTACCCTTGCCGCCTCAATCTCCGAAATCTGATAGTCGAGCATATCCATCCTGCGAAGCTTCTGCTCCTCATCGATATTAAGCGAATCGAGCTGATTTTTCAATGAAATATACTTGTTATAGCTCTCCGAAAACTCGTCAAAGAGCTTACCGTTTTCGGCAATCCTGTCAATATATGAGCAATGGTTTTCTTCGTTCAAAAGGGTCTGGTTATCAGCCTGACCGTGAATGTTCACAAGCTGTTTTCCGAGCTTTTTGAGCATTGATACGGTAACCGAAACCGAATTTATCTTACAGCTGTTTTTTCCGTCGGGAGACATTTTTCTTACGATAAGTATTGCCCCGTCGTCCTCAACGGGAATTTCAAAGTCATTGAGAATCGCGTTCACCTCGTCCGAGCGGTCGTAAAACATTGCGGTAACCTCCGCAAAATCACAGCCCGTCCTAATAAGCTCTCTTGAGGTGCGCTCGCCGAGAACGGCGTTAAGTGAATCGATAATAATTGATTTACCGGCGCCCGTCTCACCCGTCATAACATTAAAGCCGTCCTTGAAATCAATGACAGCGTTTTTTATAACGGCTATATTCTCAATTTTAAGATTTGAAAGCATTATTTATACTCCCCGCTTAAAAGTTCCTCTATCTTATTCTGAAATTTTTCCGCAACCTCGGGCGTTTTGAGTAAAACAAAAAGCGTATCGTCGCCCGCTATAGTGCCGACAACCTCGTTGTAATTGAGTGCGTCAACGGTTGCCGCCGCGGCGTTTGCCGTACCTGCAAAGCACTTTATACAGCAGATGTTTCCCGCGCTCTCAACCGATATAACCGACTGAGAAAATATCGTGTGGAATTTATTGAGGTTGTGAGAATTCTGCTCGTTTTTAGCATACTTTTGACCTTTTTTGCCCTGTACCTTAATCAGGTGCAGCTCGTTGATGTCCCTTGAAACGGTCGCCTGTGTAACGGAAAATCCGTTCTTTATAAGCATTGAAAGAAGCTCCTCCTGCGTTGCAACCTCGTTTTCCTTTATAAGCTTCAATATCATCTCATGTCTTTTCTTTTTCATCTCATACCCTCCGTTGTGACAGCTTACTGTTCAATATATCGATAAACGAATCACTCTTTATTCTTATAAAGTCGGCATAGACCTTGGATTTTTTTATAACAAGCCTGCTTCCCGCAGGGATTACCACGGAATCATCTCCGTCGCAGGAAATACATATAACCTCATTCTCGCTCTCGGGAACGGTTACGCAAATTTCCGAATTCGAGTCAAACACAATTGAACGGGCAAAAAGCGAATGTGTACAAATAGGCGTCAAAAGAATACTCTCAATTCTCGGATCAACTACGGGTCCGCCTGCGGAAAGCGAATAAGCCGTTGAGCCCGTCGGTGTCGAAATTATGATGCCGTCCGCATAATACTCATTTATTCTGTTGCCGTCGCAGGAGACATTAAGCTTGACCATTTTTATGGGCTCACCCCTCGCAACAGCTATGTCATTCACACAGAAATCCTCACGGATTATGGAATTTCCGTCCTTGTCAAACACGGAAACCTCCAGCAACATTCTGTTGTCGGTAACATAATTTCCGCTGATAAGATTTTTCATAAGCGGTATTTCGTTCTTTTCAAGACCTGCCATAAACGCAAGATTTCCCGCATTTACGCCCAAAATCGGCTTTCCGTATTTGCATGCCTTTTTAGCCGCATGGATAATTGAACCGTCGCCGCCCACAGCAATTACAATGTCGCAGGTTTTAAGAAGTTCATCCGTTTCCATAAATCGGCTGTCAAAGTCAATTTCACCTTTAAGATTATTTTCAAAGAAGTACTCTACTCCGTTTTCCGAAAGAAAATCACACACATCTCTTGTGACCTCATAGGCGTGCTTTCTTGTTAAGTTCGGAATAATTGCAACTCTCATATAATCACCATAGCCTTTCAGGCAACAAATATTTTTATTAAAAATCACCTAATTCGAACAGTGTGATTTTCACACTATTCTCCCGAATTGAGCGTACTGTGCGAGGCTTCGACAATCCCGTCAATATCAAAGCTTACAAACCGAGGCTCCTTTTCCTTTTTTAGATACATAAGGTATTCGATATTTCCCTCGGGACCCTTGACGGGAGAAAAATCAAGTCCGAGCACGGAGAATCTCGTCTCATAAGCAAAATTTAATATATCCTTTACAACTTCTCTGTGCGTTGAAAGGTCTCTCACAACGCCTTTTTTTCCGACCTTTTCCCGTCCCGCTTCAAACTGCGGCTTGATAAGACATACGCTGCACGCCCCGTCGTTGAGAAGCGGCAAAAGCACGGGTAATATTTTTTTTAATGAGATAAACGAAACATCACAGCTTGCAAAATCAAGTTTTTCGCCTATATCGTCAAGCGTAAGATAGCGGAAATTCGTGCGTTCCATATTGACAACACGCTCGTCCGTACGCAATTTCCATGCAAGCTGACCGTAGCCTACATCAACCGAATAAACTTTTTTTGCGCCGTTTTGAAGCATACAGTCGGTAAACCCTCCTGTAGAAGCGCCTATATCCATACATATAAGTCCCTCAAGTGAAATACCGAAGGCTTTCATAGCCTTATCGAGCTTCAAGCCTCCCCTGCTGACAAACGGAAGCTTTTCGCCTCTGACTTCGATTTTATCCGTGTCCTTAAGCGCATAACCTGCTTTTGTGATTTTCTGACCGTTGACATATACCTGTCCCGCCATAATAAGCGCACCGGCCTTTGCCCTCGAATCGGTAAAATTCTGTTCAAAAAGAGCTACATCAAGTCTTTTGTTCTGTGCCATAATTACTCCGTACAAATATTGTAAATTCCGTCCGTATCAAGCTCGTATTTTTTGTAAAGCTCAGTTACGGAGGCGTGTTCGACAAAGCAGTTTTCAACAGCCACCGTTCTGTAGCTGCCGTTAAAGCCCTGCTCTTTGAGCATACAGCCAAAGGTTTCGGCAATACCGCCGTTCTTTATGCCCTCCTCAAAGAAGAGAACCTTTTCACAGCCGAGAGCCGCTTTGACAGCCTCCTCGTCAACAGGCTTTATCCTGTTTAACTTTATTACAAAGAAATCCTTTTTCTCTTCTTTAAGCCTGTCACATGCGGAGCAGGCATGCGCACTTATTCTGCCGTATGTGACAATGCAGTTTTTGGCTTTTTCGTTTGAATATATATTGTAATTTTTACCGACAAATGTATAATTATCGGGATTTATCACCTTTTCCTGACCTCTCGGGTAACGGATGACAACCACGCCGTCGGTATGATAGACTGCGTTTATAAAGCAGTTTTTCAGTTCATCGTAATTGCTCGGCGAGAATACAGTAATATTCGGAATTGTATTGAGAAGCGAAGCGTCAAGAATTCCCTGATGCGATATGCCGTCCTCGCCGACAAATCCCGCTCTGTCAACGGCGATTATCATATGTAAATTTTGCATTGTGCCGTCGTGAACAAGCTGATCGAAGCAACGCTGCAGGAATGTTGAATACACCGCAAATACGGGAACCATGCCGCCCTTCGCAAGACCTGCGCAGAATGTTACGGCATGTTCCTCAGCTATACCGACATCAAAAAACCTTTCGGGATATTCCCTTTTGAAATTTTCAAGCCCCGTACCGAGACTCATAGCGGCTGTTACGGCACAAATGCGCTTATCCTTTGCCGCAAGAGCGCACATAAGCCCACCGAATTCCGAGGAAAAGTTCTTACCCGAATAAATCGGCTCGCCTGTATTTATGTTGAACTTTGAAATGCCGTGAAATTCGCTCGGGTTTTCCTCCGCAAAATCATATCCCTTACCCTTTGTGGTGCAGATATGCAAAAGCACAGGCTTGTCCTTTACCATTTTTGCGGTTTCGAGAGCCTCGCAGAGCTGGTCGATATTATGCCCGTCAATTGGTCCCATATATCGGAAGCCGAAGTCCTCAAAAAATGTGCTTTTATAAATATAATTCTTTATTCTGGTTTTAAGGGCATAGATTTTTGCCGAAAGCTTTTTACCGATTAAAGGTATTTTGTTTATGGCAGTTTCGGTGTGCGCCTTTAATTTATAATATCTCGGCGTGGAGCGGATAACCGCAAGATACCGTGCAACCGAACCGACATTTTTCGATATTGACATCTCGTTGTCGTTCAATATAACAATGAGGTTTTTACCGTTTCGTCCTGCATTGTTGAGTGCTTCATAGGCAAGACCGCCCGTAAGCGCACCATCTCCGATAACCGCTATTGTGGAATGCTTATCGTTATTTATGCTGTTTGCGGTTGCAACGCCGAGTGCCTGTGAAATTGAAACGCTTGAATGACCGCTGAAAAATATATCGTGCTCGCTCTCGTCCGGATTTGAAAAACCCGACAGTCCGTCCTCCGTGCGAAGGGTGGAAAATTCGGGGTATCTTCCCGTGAGAAGCTTGTGGGTGTAGCACTGATGACCGACATCCCATATAATCTTATCCTTGGGGGAATTGAACACTCTGTGAAGCGCTATCGTAAGCTCCACGACGCCGAGGTTCGACGCAAGATGTCCGCCGTTTTTGGAAACGGTATCGACAAGCACATCACGGCACTCCCGTGCGAGAAGCGGCAAATCGCTTTTATCAAGTTTTTTAACATCGGCAGGCGATGTAATGTTTTCCAAATACATATATAAACCTCCGACAGAATTATTTTTTTCTGTCAGCAAGACTGATTGCAAAATTTTTCAAGAACTCGGATTTTTCGCCGTCAAATGCCTTGAGAGCCTCCAAAGCCTCGTTTGTAAGCTGTTCGACCGTCTGCTTTGACGCTTCTATACCGAGCAAAGAAACATAAGTGACTTTTTCGTTTTTTATGTCGCTTCCGACAGGCTTGCCGAGTGTTTCCGTGTCGCTTGTTACATCGAGAATATCGTCGACTATCTGGAAAGCAAAGCCGATACACTCCGCATACTTTTGCGCCGCGGCGAGCTTTGCTTCGTCCGTAACATTTGCGGCAAAGCAGCCAAGGAGCACCGCCGCTTTGATAAGCGCACCTGTTTTGAGCGAATCTATGGTTTTGATTTTGTCATAATCAGGAGCGGTCTTTTCAGCCTGCAAATCAAGCACCTGACCGCCGACCATTCCGCCGATACCTGCAAGAGATGCGAGCGTACGAACGGCACGGATTTTGTTTTCGGGCAAAACGCCGTTGCCGTCAAGCAATGCCGTTTCAAACGCAAGCGTCAAAAGCCCGTCGCCCGCAAGGAGCGCATACTCCTCGCCGTACGCCTTATGGCACGAGGGCTTGCCTCTTCTGAAATCGTCGTTGTCCATACACGGCAAATCGTCGTGAATAAGCGAATACGTGTGTATCATTTCAATAGCGCACGCAAAGTTCATTGCGTCGTCTATATTGCCGCCGCAAAGTCTGCAAAACTCAAGCACAAGGATTGGTCTTATGCGCTTCCCACCGTTTGACAGAGAGTAATTCATTGCGTCCCTGACATAATCCTGACCGTTCTCAACCTTGTAGAGGCGTTTTGAAAGCTCATTTTCAATAAGAGCAACATATTCGTCTACGGTATAATTACTCATTTTTATCACTCTCCGAATTTTCGGTAATAAGCTGCGTGAATTTCTGCTCGGCATCATTAAGCTTTGTATTGCAGAAATTTGCAAGCTTTGTTCCCTCTTCAAACAGCTTCATAGACTCCTCAAGCGGTACACTGCCGTTTTCAAGCTTTTCAACTATTTCTTCAAGGCGGTTATACGCCTTTTCATAAGTCAATTCGTTCATTTTAACTCCTTTATTTCGCAAACGGCACCGCCGTTATAAAAATCAATGTGAAGGCTGTCTCCGACGCTCAATGTCTCTGAGGAATTTACGATTTTTCCGCCCGAATAGACAACGCTGTAGCCTCTTGCGAGCACGCTCAACGGACTTAATGCGTTAAGCTTTGCAACCGTGCTCGAAAAATCCTGCCTGTATTTTCGGATTTCGTTTTTCGCAAAGGAAGTAAGCTTCACTTCGGCACCGTCCAGCATCATACGCTTGATATTGATTGTATTGAACGGGTCTTTAAGACAATTCTTATTCTTCAGCGTGTTAAGAGCTTCCCTGTCGCTCAAAATCAAGCCTCTTATAAGGCTTTGCATTCCAAACACTGAGGCACTCAACTGCTTTTTTAGCTCCGCCGTGTCGGGGACCGCCATCTCCGCCGCAGCAGACGGAGTCTCGGCACGCCGGTCAGCAACGAAGTCGGAAATTGTAAAATCCGTTTCGTGACCAACCGCAGAAATTATCGGAACCTCGCAGGCGTATATCGCCCGTGCAAGCATTTCGCTGTTAAAACTCCATAAATCCTCAATCGAGCCGCCGCCCCTGCCGATTATCACAACATCGACCGATTTTGTACTGCTGAAATAATTTACGGCTTTGACCAGCTGTTCAACGGAGCCGTCGCCCTGCACGGATACGGGATACAGCACCGCCTCTGCGCACGGAAAACGCCTTGAAAGTATATTTTTAATATCCTGAACCGCCGCTCCCGTCGGAGATGTTATAATACCTATCTTTTCGGGAAAGCGGGGCAGGTCTTTTTTGTGAGAGGCGTCAAACAAGCCCTCCTCGGCAAGTCTGCGTTTGAGCTGTTCGAACTGAAGCGTCAACGCTCCCAAGCCGTCGGGCTGCATATCGTCAATATATATCTGATAATTTCCCGCCGCCTCGTAAAGCGAAACTCTGCCCCTGACAATTACGCTCATTCCGTCCTCGGGCATAAAGCGGAGCCGTTGAGCGTTTGACTTAAACATAACAGCCTTAATTGCGCTCTTGTCGTCCTTGAGGGTAAAGTACATATGCCCTGTTCTGTAATGGTTGGTAAAATTGGAAATCTCGCCGACCATAAACACGCAATTGAGCGCATAATCGCCCTCGAGAAGCTGTTTGACATAGTTATTAAGTTGTGTAACCGTCAAAACGGCAGGTCTTGCGTCAATCATAGTTTTACCTGTATTTAAGACTTGTAAGATACGCCGTTCCGCAGGCATTGTCCGCCGAATAAACGGGCAAAGAAAAAACAGCGTTATACTTTTTTGTCATATATTCTCTTAAAAGAGTGTTGGAGGAAACACCGCCCGAAAAAAGCACGGGTAAATTTCCGTATTTTGCAATTATATTTTCAAGCATTTTATCGACCGATACGATAATGCTCTGCAAACAGAATTTTGCAATATCCTCGGACTTTTCACCCTTTTCGAACATTGCCCTTGTCTTGTTTTCAATACCGGAAAGCGAACAGTCGGCGTCTTTGACGGAAGCCTTGACAGAGAAATCCTTATCGCTTTCAAGCGAAAGGCTGTCAAGCGCCGGTCCGCACGGGAATTTAAGCGACAGCATAACGCCCGTTCGGTCAATCGCCTGCCCTGCTTTGAGGTCAAGAGATTTTGCGATTATTTCCGTTGAAATTATTCTGTCCTTATCGGGCTTTACAAGTACCGCCTCGGTAGTGCCGCCCGAAAGATGAAATGCGATAAACTCCCTTTCAAGCAAATCACCGCGTCCGCTTGAAAACGCAACTGCGGCAATGTGCCCCTGCTGATGAGAAAATTCATAAAGCGGAAGCTTCATAGCCGCACAAAGCGAACGGGCAACCGCAACGCCCGACAAAAAGCACGGCATATACGAGCCCTCCTCGCTCCTCGGCGAAGCGGAAACGCCAACTGCCGACAACTCGCCGTCAAAGCTTAAAAAAAGTTTTGACATAACCTCGGGCAGCTGAACCGTATGATGAAAAACAGCGTCGCTTTGGCGAAGTCCCAATGCACCCTCTTTTACGGGCAGGAGCATTTTTTTACCTGCGGCTTTGCCTGTTTCGCTGTCATAAATCGCAACAGAAGTCGTGTAATTACTCGTATCTATACCGAGAAAATTACTCATTTTCCTTGCCTCTTATGTAAGAGCCCAAAATTCCGTTGATAAACGAAGCGTCGGACGAAGCGCCGTACTTTTTCGCAAGCTCAACCGCCTCGTTTGCAGAAACGCTTGACGGAACGGAATCAAGATACATAATTTCCGCAATTGCAAGACGGAGTATAGCAAGCGTAACCTTGGGAAGCCTGTCCTTCTTCCAGCCTATGGAATATTTCTCAACAACGGAATCAATAGCGTCTATATTTTCGTAAACCGTCTTTGTCAAACTTTCGGAAAACAGAGACTTTTCAAAGCACTCCGTCTCGTATGCGTAGGACATAAGCTCGTCCGTATCAACATCCCTGTTAAATTCCTTTTCAAAAACAAAAATGAACGCCTGCTCACGCTCTTCAGTTCTTGTCATAATAATCACCATAGCCTTATAATTATGATTAGTGTGATTTTTCACACTATTACCTAACATAGAAAAATAAGGCTTTCCGAAAGAAAATATTAACTTTCAAAAAGCCTGTAAAAGCAAAAATTCAATTATCCAGGTTCTAAAAATCAACGCCTCGAATACAGACATTAACCTTTCCGACAACCTTGCCGGTCATACTCTGAACAGAGCTTTTCACCGCACGCTGAACTGCGGCGGAAACGGCCTGAACATTATATCCGTCCTTAACA
>CAVFQD010000065.1:0-9755 GCA_963624605.1 Eshraghiella crossota
TCGTGTCCGCAAGTTCCTTTCCACCATACGACCTTATTTGACCCATAGGTTACGGTATCGGGTGTCAACGGCAAATTCTTTTTCGACCACTCAGGCACAAGCTGCGGTCGCATTTTGCTCAAGCTATTCTCCATATCGTTTCGCTCCATCTCTCTTGGTTTATACATAGTATAGTTGTTCTCGTTGTTTTTGAGAAATGTGCGAAAGCTCAAAGGCACCCTGCGATTGCTCACAGAGTGCCTTTAATTAGGTTGTCATCGAAGTTGCCATATAGTCGTCGAAAGCGGCGATTTCCTTTTTCTTTAGGGAGTTGGTCACATCGACATAGATATTCATTGTAGTTGAAACATCGGCGTGTCCCAAGACGCTTTGAATGACTTTCAGATTGATACGGCTTTATTTCGATTGCCTAAATTGAGCCCAGGGCAGAGCCGCCGAAGTAAAGCAAAGCAAACTCCGCTACGGCGCGGTTACGGAGGTCGTAAACGGTGCTTAACGACTGTATGTATAACTCCTCCATAACTGCCTCTTTCGGCTTTTTTTCGAGATACCACAAAACGACGAGCTTTTTATACTCGTCTTTCAGTTGGTCGATAATGCCCTTAATTTCTGCGAGCTTGCGCTGTGTTTCTGCAATATTGCGCGAGCACTCGGAAAGCTCCAAAAGCTCGTTAAGAGTGTCGCTTACGTAATGCGAGTCCGTAAACGGCTTGCCGTAATCAATCGCGCCAGGCTCCCGAGGAGCTCCGCTTTCTATGAGCCTATCGCGCCTATGTTGTAAATTCTCCAATGCCCGCTCAAGAGTAGGGACAGAGGAGAGCACTTGCTCCGCCGCCTTAAAGTAATTCATAGTTTTACCTCCGTTAAAAAGTTACGCATATATTCAGCACCGCCGCCGCGAGCCAGTATACGCCCTTTTTGTAGTCCTTGCCGATAAAGCACATAATAGCCGCTCCCACGTCAAGCGCTATAAGGACGGCGGGAAAGATATACATTGACATTTTCTTTTTCTCCTCTCGTTTTTGCGTCATAGTTTCCCTCGCTTTCTGCTCCGTTTCGGAGCGGGCTTTTTATACATACGGACGGTTATATAATAGCCGCCGTTGATTTCGTTGTAATACGGCTTGCAGTCTGCCAGGGCGTAGCCCTCATAAAGACGCTCAAGCTCCGCGCGGTTGTCGTTGCCGCTGTTTCCAAACTCGCGTATTTTGTACTGAGGTATTCTGCCGTCGCGTTCGGACGTTTTCGGCTGTTCAAGGTTGCGGCTTGCGCTCCAACGCTTGCCGAGTATCGGGCTTTTTACGAGATATACCGCAATGCCCGTTATACCAAACTCGTCAAACTGTAACGGCTTTGCCGTTGTATAACCTTTGCCCCATATTTCCGCAAGGGTGTTTATATCAACGCCGCCGCTCATAACGATATGGTGGTGTAGCCGCCCGTTTTCTTTTCCTACCTCGGTAACGGCAACGTATTTAAGCTCGGGCAAATTATGCTTTGCACGGTAACGCTTAACGCGACGGAGAAAATTTTGCATTTGCCGTTGTGCGTTCTCGGGCGTTTCGGGGTAATTCTCGTCGCTATATGTTAAATCAAAGCGTATATCGCGCTTTGTAAAATTTGTGTTCAGTAGGCGCGTTAGCTTTCTTTCGGCGTTACGTTGGTTTAATCGCTGCTGCGTTTCTGTTGTCGGTTTTCTTTTCTTGCTACGCCCGCGCTGATATTCAAAAACGGGGAAAATATCGACCTCCAAAAACTCGCCGCATTTATGTATTTTTTCTCTGTATAGACAGCGCATAGTTTTACCTCCGTTGTTTCCTTTTGGGGCTCTGCCCCAAGCCCCGAGGTTTAACGCTTTAGTTTTCCATAAGGGAATTTGTCGAGCGAGCATTTGCCGCTGACGACCTTTGAATTATCAAAATCACGCTAACCTCAAAAGGTAATTGCATTTCAAAGCCAATAAAGGGGGAGAGAGGAGCAAGAGAGCGGCGGGACGGAGCCCGCCTTAAAGAGAGAGGCACCTCCTCTCTCCCCCTACTCTCCGCATTATTGAAAGCGTGGAAAACTCTACGAGTTTACACACCCTTTCAACAATGCTACGAGCACCCCCCTCACTCCTCCGCCTCTCTCCACACTCACAAAGAGAATATTTATTTTTTTGAGGGAGGACGGGTTATATCTCCTCGGGGTGCCTTGTGCTCTGTTTTGGTCGTTAAGTTATTATCCATTACGAGCCCGAAATAGAGCCGCTCGCTCCGTGCTTAACTATTGACTTTTCGCTGCCGTTGTGCTATACTTATATATGTAGTTAATCGGTAGCACAAAGGCGCTACGGGGCTTATCAAGTTTGCGGCTTGATAAGCCCTTTTTATTTACTTCAAATATTGCCAACTCTGCGGAGCGCGTGTTAAGCCGAAGTCCGAGAGCGGGCGAGGTTTCGGAAAGCGTACAACCATATTTACCCGCCAACCGTAAATAACGGAGTCCTGGGCGTATGCTACGAGCTCGTCCTCGGTTAAGCAAGCGCGCGTTATAAAGCTGCGGCGCAATTCCTCTTTGCCCTTGAAATCGTGCAAGGTAAAAGCGTTTGTTGCCTCATAAGCGCCGCAAGAGAAAAAGCCAACAACCGCGCCCGCTCCGCCGTCCGCTTTTGTTTCATATAAAAATACTGTGTCTTTTGCTCCACCGCCCCAGGCTCCGCGCCGAGGAGCGCTTTTTCGTATTTCGAGTGTCTTTTTTTCGGTTAAAATTAGCTCGCTGTATTTGTGGTGAATTGAAAGCATTATTTTATTGTTCATTGCTGCCGCTCCTCTCTGCGGCGAATTTGTCCGCCTGGGCGAGCACCCGCTGCGAGGCGGTCGTTTCGTATACGCCTTTGTCCCAAAGTACCGAGGCTCCGTATTCGCCCATTTTGTACGCCATAACAACCTTTGAGCTGTCGTTGTACTTTTCAAAGAGCCCGCGGAGGATATATAAACCCGCTCGGATATTCTCGTAAGGGTTGAGCATATCGGTAACGCCGAGCTCCTCTTTGAGCCAATCGTTATTACAGTCCCTTATTTGCATTAAGCCGAAATCGTGCCCGTCCTGGCTTACCGCAGCGGCATTAAACGAGGACTCGGAGAACATAAGCGACATAGCAAAGTCAAAGTCGATATAATAGGCGCGGCACATATAATATGTAAACTCTTGCAGCTCCTCCGAAAGCTCGCAATCGAGAGGGGTAAAACCCGCTGCGTCTTGTTTGAGCATAAGCTCGCCGTTTTCTGTTACGCTTTTGCCGTCGCGTGTGCCGTAGGGCGGTTGCTCTTTTGTGTCATTCCCGCCGAGGGCTTGTACTCCTCCGACAATGAGCCCTCCTGCAATTCCTCCTACGAGGAATACACATATAATAAAGGTAATAAATTGCCGCTTGCATTTTCCGCGAGCGGCTCTTTTGCTGTCGCTCGGAGCCGAGCTTGTCCCGTGTTGTCTGTTTCCGTTTGCCGAAGTCATAGCAAAGCCTCCTATTTCTTTTTATTTATAAGTGTGAGTAAAACCAGGGTAGTGCAGATAATCGCCGTTATAATAATTGCGTTCATTGTTTAACCTCGCTTTCTGCGATTTTTGCCCGCTCGGGGCTTATGATTGAAATACTGTGCCCGCAATAGTCTGTAACCTCGGCGGAAATGTCAAGTTTCCCGTTACGGTATCAGTAAATGATAGCCGAAACGCACTTATATACAATTCCGCCGCTTTCTACGGGGCACCCGCTGACGAGAGCGGCTTTTAACTCCTCATTCGTCATACGGGCACCTCTCAACGAAACCAATCGTTAGCAAGCTCGAGAGCCTCCTCTTTAGCCTCTTTTTTCGCTTTGGCAGTTTTGACCGCCACCGAGTTAATAATTGCCTTTGCTAAAATTTCCATACGGCGGCGCAAACTCTCTATTTCTCGGGCGGCGTTGTTTTCGTAGTTATCCTTACTCTTTCGGAATTGCAAAAACTCCTCAAAGAGCCCCTCGGTCATTTCAACCGTGATTTTCATATTGCCAGGTGTGGGAATATACATAGAGCCGTCTTTTTCGATTTTTATATGCTCCATAATGTCCTCTCTTTCTCGCCTCTATCGAGGCGGATTATTCAAAGATTTTAGGATTGAACAGACAAGCGGGGGCTACGCCGTAACCGTAGTACGCATTGTGGTCGTACACTTCGCCCGAGGAGTAGACAATGCGCGCGAGGCTCGCGTTGGACGGGGTGCAAGTCCAGGGCGTAAGCGTCCACCACCAATTATTAAAGCGCGGCACGGGCTCTCTGTATTTGCGGTAAAGGTCGCACGAGAGGAGGAAAACGTAATCCTCGGCGTTGCCGTAGTTTTTCATACCGTCGTCGGAGGTCAAGTCCGATACAAACGGGAGTAGGTCGCCGCGGTTGAATTGTTCGAGGTATTCTCCGTTAAGGTATTTACGGAGTGAGGAGGTGCGCCAGTCGTTTTTATTGCTTTCGTCGAGAGGCATTTCGTCCTCGAGTAATTCCGAGACAATGGCAAGTACGCCGCCCTGCTCCTCTCCGAGAGCGGTAAACTTAATGCCGTTATACTCGAATTGCTCGCCAGGTTTCGGGAATTTGATTTTATCTTTTTCCGCTCCCGCTGCGGAGTTGTCCTCGGTGTAGTCCTCCTCGATTTCCTCGGGCGTGAATATCCCGCCAAAAGCAAGAGCTAAAATTGCATTTGCTCTCTTTTGGTTGTCCTCTGCGTTTGTGTTGGTGGCTATATCGTCGCAAAGTGACTCAATAGCGTGTAAAATATTGTCGTTCATAACTTTTACTCCTTATCGTTATTAAAATCGGGGCTGCAATAGCCGAAATATTTACACCATAAGCAGCAGCGCTTACAGCTTTTGCCTCTCGTAGTCCATAGCTTAAAGCGGGAGCGAAAGTCCCGCAGCATTGCGGGCACTTTACGGGTTTGCACATTGCGATACCTCCTTTATATTTTTTAGCCCTTTGAAAATGTGTGCTATAACATCAACCGTCCAACAGTCGCCGAGGACATTCTCGGCTTGAGTTCTTGTAAGCATTTTTGTATAGCCGATAGGTAGCGTCTGTGCGAGTTCAAGCTCTCGTGTGGTAAGGTATCGGCAAAAATCTTTGTAAGCAATCAACCCGCTATTAGCCCAACGGTCTTGTTTGAGCGTCAAACAATTAACCTTATTGCAATATGTGATATTTTTACATTTACCGTTTACACCGTTGCCCCACATAATCTCACGGCTACGTGTGCGAGGCACTATAAACTTATCGCAATAATTTTCGTCCGTATCTTTGTAATTTTGAAAATCAACGCCTTTGTCGTTTGGTATGGTTACATTCGGTATATTAGTCCAATAAAATCTATCGCGGTTTTGAAAGGAAACAAGGTTACTATTTATTCTTATAGGCTCAACTTGTAAAAGCCCGTTTATTTCTGCGAGGTCGTCAGGGCGCGTAATTCGTACATTTTCAAGCAAGAAGTAACGCGGCTGTATTTCTTGTAGTAACCTTGCGTACTCATAAAATAAAGAGCTTTGCTCGCCCTTGAGTCCGTCTATTGTTTTTTTGTTAGAGGTGCGAGCTACGCTGAAATTTTGGCAAGGCGAGCCGCCTATAACAAGGTCTATTTCGCCTAAGTTGTACCGTTTATCCTTGGTATAGAGAGTCCCTCTCCAAAAATGAATTTTTGTAATATCTCCGATATGTATAATGTCGGGGTTATTTTCGCTTGAGCATTTAATAGCAAACGGCTTTATTTCGCTTGCGTAATATTTGTCGATTGATATTCCCGCTCTTTTTAATGCGACATATCCGCAGCTTATGCCGTCAAAAAGGCTTAATACTTTCATACAATAAAATCACTCCGTTTTATTATTTATTTGCCGTAGCTTTTCGATTTCCTCGGCGGCGGAAATTTTCGTTTAAGGTTTTTTGCCCGAGTTCTGCGCTATAAGCCATACGCCCGTTTTTGTCAAGCTCGCCCGTTTCGCCACGTTTTAGCTCTCTATATACGGTAACGTGATTTACGCCGAGGCAAGCGGCTATGTCGTTAATTTCGGCGTTCGCTGCGTACATAGTTTCAAGCTCTTTTCTTTGGTCGTAGCTCATATAGCGGATATTCATTGTTGCGCTCCTCCTTTGTTTTATTTGTGAGTTCAACGGGAGCGGGGAGCTCCCCGCTCCCGTTGTCCCCTTATGCTAAAATCCTATAACGCGCTCGAGTTGCACCTCTGCATTGCTCTATCCTCGCCATAGGCAAAAGCCAAAATAAATAAAAAAATAAATTGCATTTGGTCGTTGCGACCTCTTGCAATTTATTGTAGAACATTTTAAAACTAATCGTTATCAATAAAAAATGTCTTGACATATCGACGATATCACTATATAATATTAAGGCGGTTTAAATAGGGGCCAGTAGCTCAGTTGGTTAGAGCATCCGGCTCATAACCGGACGGTCCGGGGTTCGAGTCCCTGCTGGCCCACCACTATTAAACCGCATTATAGGGGTATAGCTCAGTTGGTAGAGCAGCGGTCTCCAAAACCGCGTGCCGAGGGTTCAAGTCCTTCTGCCCCTGCCAAAAAAAGCACCGAATTTTCGGTGCTTTTTTCCTTTGTTTACGCCGTTTTGCGGCGATTTTGCTTGCTTTTCCCATATAGAAAAAACTACGGCGCACGGTCTTTTCCGTACGCCGTCTCTTCATTTTTACATTGTTTTTTGTCCACTTTGTGCCATACAATCCACCCAATCCGTTTGGTACATCATCAAAAAAGCATCAATCAAAATTCAAATCCGTTTGTAACGCCCATCAGCATATCCGTGTTGCGTTTGACATAATACATTTCGGTTATCTCCGAAGTTGTGTGTCCGAGTAAGTCTGCCACCTGCCTCGGTGTTAACGCTTTGACCGTTCCGTCATCCGTTCGCACGCCTGTTACAAGCTTTGTTGCAAAGGTGTGGCGCAAACTGTGTAAGCCTTTTTTCTTGATTCCTGCTGCATCAAGTATGGAATAAAACCGTTTTCTTAAGTTTAACGGTCTTGTAAAATTGCCGTCTGCATCGGGTATCAACGGTGCGTCCTTACCGAAATATCGCTCGTTGCGTAACTCAATAATCGCTTGTATAGCCGTTTCGTTTAAGGGTACGATACGCTTACTTGAAGCAGTTTTCAGCTTGCCTACAACAATTTCCCGTCCGCTTTTTCGCTCTGTTCCGTCACGCTTTTGTGCTTCTTTAACACCTCTTTGAATGTGCATCACTTTCTTTTCAAGGTCTATGTCGCTGTTGATTAAACCTAACGCTTCAGCTGTTCTCAATCCCGTGTTCAGCATAAGAATATATGCTGATGCTTGATTGTGCTTCGGCTTGCCTGATGGGTACTTCTTGTATGCTTCCGCTTTGAATTTTTCAATTTCCTCATCGGTAAATACAGTTATCGTTTCGCATACGGGAAGCACTTCTTTGTTTTGCTTTGCAAGATAATTTGACTTTTTTATCGTCGGCACAGCGTTCATCGGATTCTTTTTTATGAATTCCTCACGCATAAGATAATCAAAGTATTCGTTGAGTAGATTGTATGTTTGCTTGACTGTTGAGAATGAATATCCCTTGTCGGTCAGCGTACTAATCAACCTCTTTATGTCAGCACCTGTTATGTTAGATACAATGAGTTTACCCATGTAAGGGACGATTTGATTTTTGTAAATCTGCTCGTTGCGGTCATAGGTCACTCGCTCAACATTAGGATATTTAAACACTTGCAGGTAATTAAGCAGGCTGTCTTTTACAGTCTTGTTACCCTCAATGGCATCAATGATTTCTTCTTCGAACTTGGTTATGTAGTCCGTCATTTTCTTGTTGACCTCTGCTTTGGTTGTGCCGGAAAAGCTTTTGCGTTTTCGTTCGCCTTTCTCATCCTTGTACCAAACAACACCACCCCATCTGCCATCCGTTCGTTTGAATGCGTTGCCGTTTGTCAGCAGTTGTTTTTGCATTTTATCACTCCTTTCGCACACACAATATCACAAACCTTTTTCAATATCCAGACCAAAGACTTGTTGCTAAACAGATGTGTTAATGATATAATAAATTAAATTTTGTAATTATTCGGAGAACAAAAAATTATGAATGATGAAAAGTTTATGAAACAAGCAATTGAATTATCAAAGTTAGCAGTGGCACATGGTAATGAACCGTTTGGTGCAGTGCTTGTAAAAGATGATGAAGTTGTTTTTTCGAACGAAAATCAAATTTATACAAAACACGATCCGACCTATCACGGCGAAGCTGGACTTATCAAAAATTTTTGTGCCAAAACAGGTATAACTGACCTTAGCGAATACACTTTATACTCAAGTTGTGAGCCTTGCTTTATGTGCAGCGGTGCAATGGTTTGGACTAAACTCGGTAGGCTTGTGTATGCTGCAAGCAACGATGATTTGGAAAAGATTTTGGGTAATGACGGCGGTTGTAATTGCTCCAAAATTGTTTTTGACAACTCTTTTTGGCAGCCAAAAGTTACAACAGGTATTTTAAGAGATGAAAGTATGGAAATTCTAACTGCTTATTTCTCGTTACACAAAAAAGGTTGATACATATTTATTGCTTTCAAACGGCTCGTAGGATTCTCTACAAGCCGTTTTTAGTTTTAGTCCGACGAGTTACTCTGTTTTAGAGAAAACTCGTCAATTTTTGTTTACAGCGTTACCTGATTTTTCAAAAATAGTTTTATCATACCTCAACGCCTTACTGAATACGCAAAAGCCTTGATTTAATGCGAAAAATAGCCTTAACTGCATACGAATTTGAAATCATACGCAAAAGTATTACGATTTGAAAAGCCGACAGGCTTTGCCGGACGGCGTTTTCGGGCATTTCAATGCCCGAAAATCATACCCCTTTATCCTGCTTTAAAATCGACGGCTTGAAATTCGCTCCGAAACCCACTCAAAAGAGCTGAGATTTCATCCAAAACCGCATTAAAAACCAAGTTAAAAAACTCAAAAGAAAAACGGCATTTTTTCAACTTTAGGTTTTTTGATTATTTGTCATCAGCACTTACAGTGGGGTACACTATATTTGATGAACTGTGTAGATATTACTTTGCTGTGCATTTTCAAAAAATCTATGAGTAATATCTATGTAGCCTTTTTCTTCGAGTGACTTGAGCGTGTTCCTACAAGTGGTCGGACACATATTACACTTTTTCGCCATCTTCGGAACAGACCAAAAGCTGACACCTTTGCTGTCGCCGACAGAAACAAGAAAACAATAAATCATAAATTCGTGCGGCGAAAAGTTTTCATCAAAGATTTTGTTCGGCATGTAGTAAACCTTGCCGTCGGTTTTGTAATTTTTGTTTGCGTACATGATTTTTATCCTTTCTTAATTTCTTTTTGAATCCACAACTTGAATTCATCTTTCGGTACAACAATTCTTGTGCCGATTTTTATTTTTGGAAAACCTTTTTCATTGACAAGTTCGTATGACCTTGTGCGAGATATTCCAAGCACCTTTGCAACCTGAGACACCGATATCATCATCGGTAGCTCATCAAAACTTTTGTAACTTTCTTTCATTGCGCTGCCTCCTTTCGTATTATTCGAGAGATACTTTTTCAAAAAGAAAAAAGCATAAGTAAATTTGAAAACAAAAAACTTGCCCATAAAAAAGTCCCTCTACTATACAGAGAAAAAACTCAATTTTGTTCGGGTATTTTGCAAAATCCTTTACACCTTGTTTAC
>CAVFQD010000066.1:0-9572 GCA_963624605.1 Eshraghiella crossota
GTAGGCGGCCCTTATAGGGCCTGTGCAAACCACTAGTTTACTAGTGGTTATGATTGGAACAGGCTTGAACGCAAAGAGGGAAGCACGGGGAATTTCAAATGAACGGGTACGGTTCAACAAAAAGGGCATAATCCTATCTTAAAGCAAAAACATTGTTGTAAAAAAGTGCCGGGCAGTGTATAATTAAATTAAATGTATGTCGATAAAATCGCAAAAGGGGAATATCGTGTGAACAAAATTCAAAAGAGAAGTAATATTGCGGAGGCTTTTATTGCTGCTGTTGCCGCAGCAATTATATTTTTAATTATTTGCGCCTTGACAGGTATATATCCGTTCGGGACGGCTTCAACCGCAAGAAATGACGCAATATCTCAATATGTTCCGTTTTTGAATGAGGCGGTTACAAGAATAAAAGACGGTGCGTCGCTGCTTTATTCCTTTTCTACGGGCGGCGGTAATTTTTATTCGCTGATGCTATATTATCTTGTAAATCCGTTCAATATTGTTGCACTGTTCTTTAATGAGAGCAATATTGAAAATGCTTTTACCTTGATAATCGGGCTTAATACAATGGCAATAGCCTTTACTTCTTGTTTGTACCTTAAAAAGCATTTCAACACAAGCGGACTGTCGCCTGTGGTTTTCTCTTTGCTTTATACATTCAGCGGCTTTTACCTTTCGTATTATTATAATACGATGTGGCTTTCGGCACTTTGGCTGCTGCCGTTGATAGCGCTCGGAATTGAAAATATAGCCGGCGGAAAATCAGCCGCACTGTATCTTGTGTCTTTAAGCTTTGCGATTATCTGCAATTTCTATCTCGGCTTTATGCTTTGCATTTTCTCGGTGCTTTATTTCTTTACCTGCCTGTTTTCACAGGATATAAACGGAAAAGACGATGAAAAAAGAGTTCCGCTTACAGGCGTTTTGGTTAAGTTCGGAATTTCGTCTCTTCTTTCGGGCGGAATAGCCTCGATAACGCTTTTCCCGATTATATATGCACTTTCAAACGCATACACAAAAAACGTGTTTACGGTTGACTCATGGTATTTCTTCAATCCGTTGGATTTTATTTCAACTCATTTGACGGGAATAATTCCGAACGGAATTGCTATGACGCAGGAAACTCTCCCCGGAGTTACCTTGGGGGCTCTTGCCTTGATTTCGGCACCGCTTTATCTCTTTACAAAAAAGATTTCAAAAAATGAAAAGATAGCTCACCTTGTGCTTGTTGCGGCGTTCTGGGCATCGTTTGAAATTCCGAAAATTTATTATATCTGGCACGGAATGAGCGCACCGGCAGGACTTCCGTACAGATTCTCGTTCCTCTATTGCTTTATCCTTGTGAAGCTGGCTTATGCGGCATTTATTGAAATTAAGGATATAAAAAAAGCCGCATTCATTTTGCCGGCGGTCATTATCGGCATAGGCTACGCAAATATAATAATCAACAGTTTTGACGAATTCAAAATGTCGATTATTGTAGGCGGCATTTCAACTGCGGTTATCTTCCTTGCGGTAATGCTTGCAAGGTTTGCAAAAAAAGAAAAGGTTTTCAAGGCTGTTGCATTGCTTTTGTGTGTTGTTCAGCTTGCACTTTGCGGACAGTATGCGTTTATTTCAAGCGATTTTGACGGATACATACCTTATCTTGAAACAGTTGACAAAGCTAAAGAAATAATAAGTCAAGAGGGCTTTTATCGCCTTGAATTTTCGAATTATGCCGGAACTACATACAGTGACAGCGACGACTACCAGGTGAACAGCGGCTCTGTTTACGGATTTAACGGCATTTCGATTTTCTCTTCAATGACAGACGCTTACTGGGCGGCGCTTCAGTTCAGCCTCGGCAATGCCGGCAATATGGGCAACTCGTACGGCTACTCTATGCAAACCCCTGTTTATAATTCTCTGTTTGATGTAAACTATGTTATAGATAATGCCGACGCCCTGTCGGAAAGCAAATATTATGAAAAAATCGGTGAAGCAGACGGACACGGCGTTTATAAGGTGAAAAATACGCTTGGCTTGGGATTTATGACCGACGCCTCGCTTGTCGATTGGGAGGAATACAATTCAAATTCCTTTGTAACGCAGGAGTCGCTTTGGAAAGAAGTTACCGGCGTAGAAAATGTGTTTGACTATTATGAGGTGAACGGCACTGATTTCAAAGGCTGTAATTTTATAGAGACTGTGAATGCTCCCGACGAACACGATGAGCATGAGGACGACGGACACGGACATTTAAGCGAAAATGAAATACACAATATGCTTAATTACTTAAACGGTTATTACAGATATAAAATCACCGACAATAATTACTCTATGACATTTACATTTGTTCCTGATAAAACGCAAAATGTATTTTTGCTTGCTCAAAGCGGCAACTTGGATACGGTCAAAATCACTACGGCGAAATCAAGCAAGGAATTTATGTTTGATGAAAAGAAGTTCATTGATATAGGCGTATGCGAACAGGGCGTTGAGGTTACGGTCGAGTTCACTTCGTCAAACGGCGATAGGGCATTGGAAAGCTACAAAGATAACACCAATTCCTTTGACGACGCATTATACCTTGAAATAGCAGGCGTTAACGATGAGGCTTACGAGCAGGGAATTAAAAATGTCCGCAATAACGGCGTTCTCAACATAACGGAATTTGACGACGACTGTATATGCGGAACTGTCAATGCCGCACAGGACGGTACGATGTTCGTTTCGATACCGCTTGACGAGGGTTGGACTGTTACGGTTGACGGAGAAGAGACGGAGCTTATTGAAAATGATAACCATATGACATTGTTCTCCGTTTCGGCGGGCGAGCATACGGTTGAGATGAAATATTTTCCGCAGGGACTTAAAGAGGGAATTTTCGTTTCAATAGCTTCGATTTTGGCGTTGGCTCTTGTAATGCTGTTGTCAAAGGTACGCAAAATGAAGGCGGAATTGGCGGCGGAGGAGGAAGCGAAGAAAGCTTCCGAAAAAACCGAAAAGGGTGATTGATAATGGACTATGAGACTTTTTTATCGGTGATGAAAATATACTTTTCGGTGTGCATTTTCATTGTCGGAATATGCATAGGCAGTTTTTTAAACGTTCTGATTTACCGTATTCCGATCGGTATGGACTTCAAAAAAGGCTCGTCGATATGCACCACCTGTAAGCATCCGCTTAAATGGTACGATTTGTTTCCGCTTTTCAGCTGGTTGTTTCTCGGCGGAAAATGCCGTTACTGCAAGGCGAAAATCTCTCCGATTTATCCGATAGTCGAAAGCATTACGGGAATTTTGTTCGTTATGTCGTTTGTGTTCGGCTGCGGCTGTGAGTTCAAATTAAGTCTTTTGGGATATTTTATGATTTGTGCCGCACTTGTCGTCGTGTTCTGTATCGATTGGAAGCATATGTTCATACCCGACTCGATGTGGATAACGATACTTCTGGGCGGAATTGTCATTTACATTGACTCGCTTATCGAAAACGGCTTCGACAAGAACGAGCTTATCGGCAGGATTGTCGGATTTTTCCTTGTGAGCGGTCTGTTCCTGCTTGTTTCCTACATAAAGCCCGACTCCATGGGTGGCGGCGACATAAAGCTTATGGCGGCGGCAGGCTTTGCGCTCGGCTGGAAAAATGTGCTGCTTGCTCTCCTCGTTTCGGGGTTTGTCGGTACGCTTTATCTGATTTTTTCAAACACTCTCAAAAAAGAGAATATGAAAAAAGAGGTGCCGTTCGGTCCGCATCTCGCAGTGGGCATTTTCGTTGCGCTGATGTTCGGAAATCAGATACTTAACTGGTACACGGGAATTTGGAATTGACTTTTAAGGGCTGTAAATTTTACAGTCCTTTTTGTTTGCCTTATCGGGCGTAATATGTTAAAATTATCTTTGGATTGAGGTGAGACCATGCCGAAAAATACAAATGCCTGTCCGCTTTACAAAAAGTGCGGAGGCTGTCAGCTGCAAAATATGCCGTACGGCGAGCAATTGAGCTTTAAGCAGGCAAGGGTTATAAAGCTGCTCGGCTCGTTTTGCCATGTTGACGAAATTATCGGTATGGACAAGCCTTATAATTACCGTAACAAGGTGCAGGCGGCGTTTTCAACCGACCGCAGGGGGAATATAATTTCGGGCGTGTATCAATCGTCAAGCCACAAGGTTGTTGCGGTCGAAAAATGTATGCTTGAGGACGAAAAGGCGGACGAAATTATCGGCACGGTGCGAAAACTGCTCAAAAGCTTTAAGCTCAAAGCTTACAATGAGGACACACGGCAGGGATTTTTACGGCATGTGCTTGTGAAACGGGGGTTCAAAAGCGGTCAGGTAATGGTCGTGCTGGTAACGGGAACGCCCGAATTTCCGAAAAAGCGTTCGTTCATAAATGCGCTTTTGTCAAGGCATCCCGAGATTACGACGGTCGTTTGGAATTATAATCCGAAAAAGACAAGCCTTGTGCTCGGCGAGCGTGAGGAAATACTGTTCGGCGACGGAAAAATCGAAGAACAGCTCGGCAAGTACACCTTCAGAATATCGCCCAAGGCGTTTTATCAGATAAATCCCGTGCAGACGGAAATTTTGTATAACAAAGCGATTGAGTTTGCCGAGCTTTCGGGAGAAGAGACGGTTATCGACGCATATTGCGGAACGGGAACGATAGGAATTTTCGCGTCAGGCAGGGCAAAGCAGGTTATCGGCGTTGAACTGAATTCGGACGCGGTAAAGGACGCCCGTGAAAACGCAAGGCTTAACAAGGTCAAAAATATAAAATTTTTCAATGCCGACGCAGGCAAATTTATGGTCGAGGCGGCAAAAGCGGGCGAGACTGCGGATGTTGTTATTATGGACCCTCCGAGGAGCGGCTCGGACAGGGCGTTTTTGTCAAGCGTGGTAACGCTTGCGCCGAAAAGGGTGGTGTACATCTCCTGCAACCCCGAAACGCAGAAAAGAGATTTGCTGTTCCTTGTCAAAAACGGGTATAAGGTCCGCAAAATCCAGCCCGTCGATATGTTCCCGCATACATTGCATGTGGAGACGGTTGCGGTGTTGGAAAGGGTAAAATCAACAGATGATAAATGACAGTTGACGGAGGAGAGCGCGATTATGAAAACAGTCAAGGGCTTTGTGCGGCTTGTCGGAGCGGGTATAGTTTCGGTGGGTATTATATGCCTGCTTCTTTGCTTCTATAACATTATGCCGGTGCATATTGAAAACAAAAAAGGCAACACCGACTATGTTTGGCCGGCTAATTCCGTTTGGGTCAAAGCAACCGAAGGTATTTCTTTCGGAAGGTTTGATGCGAACGGCTACAACAATCTCTCTGTTACAGAGAATCCGGATATAATAGTTCTTGGGTCATCGCATATGGAAGCTTGCGAAGTTATGCAAGATGAATCAGCGGCTTATCTTTTGGCGCAAAAGCTCAACGGTAAGTACACAGTGTACAATATGGGTATTTCCGGACATGATTTTTATAAGGTGTGCCAATATTTGCCGGAAAATTTGGGGTTGAACGATACCGTACCAAAGGTTGTCGTAATAGAAACAAGTACCGTAAATGTTTCAGAAGAAAATGTGGACGAAATTTTATCTCACACTGTTGAGTTTACTCCCAGCCATAATACCGGCGTGATCGGAACGCTGCAGAAAATTCCGTTTTGCAGAGCTGTTTATCATCAGGCGGAAGGCGGCCTTTTGAAACTGTTTATGCCTGATTCCGGCTCGTCTTCCAATCAAACAACGGCTGAGGATACATATGCGGAAACCGAAATTGACGATTCGGCTTACAATGAACTGTTTTCGTATTTGAAAGACATGGAAGACAAATACGGCACGCAAATTATTATTTGCTATCACCCGACAGAGAAGCTGATGGATGACGGTACTGTTTCTTTCGACAGTGATGAACACCTTACCGCATTCAAAGAGTATGCGGATAAGTACGGTATTTCTTTTGTTGATATGACCGACAGATTTGAAAATATGTATTACAAAGAACATTATGTAGCGCACGGCTTTTGTACCGGAGAGCTTGCTACGGGACACCTTAATAAATACGGACATGCCGCTATGGCTGACGAAATATATAACGAGATAAACAATCTGGAGGAGGCAGGAGAATTATGTCAATGATCAGCTTTGTTTTCTTCGGACTTGTTGCCGTCGTTTTTGTTTTGCTGTTTTTAACAAATAAAATTTTTAAGGACGATAACAGATCAATTAAGATATCAAATATTGTTCTGCTTGTTGCCGGTTATTTATTTGTGGCGTATGCGGATTGGAGATTTGCCGCCGTATTGGCGTTGCTAACATTGTCAACCTGGTTTTGCGCCGGACGGAGAAAGGCTTATCCGTACGGTATAGCGGTCGCTGTACTTGCACTTGCTTTTTTCAAATATACAAACTTTTTCGCAGAGTCTTTTGCTGAAATCTTTGGGACTGATTATACTGCGCTGAAAATTATTCTCCCTCTCGGTATTTCGTTTTATACCTTTAGCGCTATCAGCTACATTGTTGACGTATCTAAAGGTAAACTCGATAAAAGAAATCTGCTTGATGTGGCGCTTTACCTCTCGTTCTTCCCGAAAATCACATCGGGACCTATTCAACGAAGCCAAGATTTCTTCAATCAGATTGATAAGAAGAGAGTTGTCGGATGGGCTACCTTTGCGCCCGGAATTCAAATTTTTGTGTTCGGGTTGTTTAAGAAGATCGTTCTTGCAGACAGGCTTTCTGTTTTTGTCAACCAGGTATACGAAACACCTATGGCATTCGGGAGCCTTACGGTTTTCTTGGCTGCGATTGCGTATTCGCTTCAGATTTATTTCGATTTTTCCGGATATTCGGACATGGCTGTAGGCGTAGCCAAAATATTGGGAATTGATTTGCCGAGGAACTTCAATTTGCCGTATCTGTCGCATAATGTTACGGAACTTTGGAAAAGATGGCATATCACACTTTCATCATGGCTTCGGGATTACATTTACATTTCTCTCGGCGGAAACAGAAAAGGTAAGATAAGAACAGATGTCAATCTGATACTCACTATGGTAATCGGCGGTATATGGCACGGAGCAAATTGGACATATATCGTGTGGGGTCTGCTACACGGCATAGCTTTGGCTGTTCATAAGGGTTGGATGACAATAACGGGAAGCCGTGAAAAGAAACATTCTGTTGTCAGCAATATAATCTCAATTTTATTTACTTTCATTTTTACAACATTTTGTTGGATCTTCTTCCGTGCAGAATCAATTTCGCAGGCTGTGCTTATAATAAAGCGCATATTCAGTTTTGAAAGCGGATTGGAACAGCCGTATTTTTGGTTAATCATTTCTCTGGTTGTACTTGTCGCTGCGGAAGCGGTTGCGTTTGTTAAAGCCAACAATAATCCAAACAGAAAAATGTCCAAGAATACAAATGTAAGCATTGCCGAAGGGTATTATCCGCAAGTTGATTTGACTTCGTTTTGGGGCCTTGTTGCTTTTTTCGTGTTCTGCGGAATGCTGCTTTGCCTTGCGTATACAGGAGGAAGTCCGTTTATTTACGGAAATTATTAAGGAGAATTTTATGTCCGAAAAAGAGAGAATGGAAAAAGGCTTGATTTACAACGCTACTGCGAAGGAGATAATGTCCGAGCAGGTAAAGTATCTTGACGCAATGTACGGATATAATCTCACTGCGCCGACGGAGCCTGAAAAGCGTATGGCGATTTTGAAAGAAATGCTCGGAAGCGTAGGCGAGGGCTGTTATATCGAGCCGCCGTTCCGTGCAAACTGGGGCGGAAAGCATGTGCATTTCGGAAATTATGTGTATGCGAATTTCAATCTTACCATGGTTGACGACGGCAATATCTATGTCGGCGACCATGTTATGTTCGGCCCGAATGTTACGGTTGCGACCGCAAACCATCCGATTATACCCGAACTTCGTGAAAGGGGCTTGCAGTACAACAAGGATGTTCACATAGGCAGTAATGTGTGGATAGGCGCAGGCACGGTAATTGTGCCCGGCGTTTCTATAGGCGAAAACACCGTTATCGGTGCGGGAAGCGTTGTAACAAGGGATATTCCCGCAAACTGCGTAGCTTACGGCACACCATGCCGCGTTGCCCGTGAAATCGGCGAGCACGACAGAGAATATTTTTATAAGAACGAAAAAATAGATTGGGAAAATCTTTAAGAGGCGGTGTAAGGTCTGTTGAGAAACAATATCGGTAAAAGGTATGATATGATCAAGGTCTTTGCAACATTCCTTGTCGTTATAGCTCATGCTTCAAGAATGTACACCGGAAACGGCGTTGTTACTCCGGTGGTCGGCAGCTTATGGCTTGCAAGGCTTACGGATTTCATATATTCTTTTCATATGCCTCTGTTTATATGCGTGTCCGGCGCCGTTTATTCAATGTGCGTAATTGATTTGGGCAAGTATAAAAACGCACTTAAATTCTTAACAAACAAAGCGAAAAGACTGCTGATACCGTATATTGTGTTCGGACTTCTTTATGTC
The DNA here is from genome assembly GCA_963624605.1 of Eshraghiella crossota. Classification (GTDB taxonomy): domain Bacteria; phylum Bacillota; class Clostridia; order Oscillospirales; family Acutalibacteraceae; genus Fimenecus. Next base: position 8,502 of record CAVFQD010000066.1, read on the forward strand.
GCTCCCGTTATGTGGAAATTCGGCTTTGTTCAAGGCGGATTTTTATCGTATTGCCTTAACGGTATTATTTTGGCGCAGAACAACAGGCATCTTTGGTATGTGCTTTCACTGTTTATTATATTTGCTTTTTGTGCGCTGATAAACAAGCTTCCGAAAAAAGCAAACTGCTTTTTAACCTTGGCGATTTTAATCGCTTTATCGTTTGTATCGAATAGATTTCCGCTGATGTTCAGCATAAGCAGTGCCGTAAAATACGCACATTATTTTGCGGCGGGATATATTATGAATAAGTATAAAGAGGAGATAACCGCAATTTGCAAAAATCCGCTCGTGCTGTTGCTCCTTGCCGTAGGCTTTGCGCTTTCATATTATAAAAATATTGAAGTTGTTAAGGCTTATTCGATGATTTTGATTATCTTCGGGCTCAGCGATATTATTCCCGATACGGTATGCAATAACAAAGCGTTTGTATCACTAAAGCGTAACAGCTTCGGAATTTATCTGTTCCACCCGATGATAATTTATGTAATGTTCTATTATTTGGGGAACATTAAGACAAACGCATATTTGCTGTGCTTCTCGATAGCGGCAGCGGCTTTTGTTGTATCGTATGTGTTGACTGAGATTGTAAGAAAAGCTCACCTCGGAATAATAATCGGGGAACAGCGTTAAAATAAGGAGAGATTTTATGTTAAAGCACATTGTAATGTGGAAGTTTACCGACGGCTGCGGTAATACTAAGGATGAGAATGTCGAAATTGCCAAGAGCGGCTTGGAGGCATTGCCCGAGGTCGTTCCGACGCTTAAAAAAATTACCTTTATCAAGAACGAGGTCGAATGCGACAGGAATTTTGACGCCTTGCTGATTGTCGAAACCGAAAACGAAGCGGATTTGCAGGCGTACAAGGTTCATCCCGAGCACCAAAAGGTTGCGGCGTTCATTAAAGAGGTAACCGTAAACAGGGGTGCGGTTGATTTTTACGATGATTAAAAGATAATAAAAAAGAACGGCAGATTTGGCTGAGAGTTCATAAGGAAGTATTGGTTTCTCGCATAAAAATTTATTATGCC
>CAVFQD010000067.1:0-9398 GCA_963624605.1 Eshraghiella crossota
TTCGGCGGTATACAGGCGTATTTTATTGTTATTTTTTATAAAAAATGCACGAAATATAGGCAAAATACCGTCTTTTTATCAATCGAAAATTCTTGATAAATCAACAAATAGGTGTTAAAATTAGTTGAATTATTACAAAGGAGACGATACCATGACATACGATCAGGCAGTTGCAAAGGTAAAGGCAAAATATTCCGATATTGACGCGTCCTCAATCGAAGGTACTCAGGCTATTCAGATAAACCTTTCAGGCAAGAACACCGAGGGTATTTTCTACATAGAGGTTAAAGACGGTAAGGTAAATGTTGAGCCTTACGATTATCACGATAATTGGGCTGTTGTTACGGTAAACCCAACAAATCTTTTCAAAATACTTGACGGCAAGCTTGACCCTGTAACCGCTTACACGGCAGGAAAAGCAAGCATTTCGGGCGATGTTGACACCGTTCTTCGCTTCATCAATCTTGCGAAGTCGGCGAAATAATCTGTTATTCACAAGACAAAAGAGCGGAAAATCCGCTCTTTTTTATTTTTGCTCTTTATTTTTCACTGAGCGTGTACTATAATGTGCTTAATAACTTTTAAGGGTGATAATACAATGGATAAACAACCTATCACGGCAATAATCGTCGGTGCGGGTCACAGGGCGTTTGTGTATTCAAAGCTTGCGCTGACCGACCCCGACAAGCTCAAAATCGTCGGCGTTGCCGATCCCGACAAAATCAGGCAGAAAAAAGCAATGGAAACGTTCGGCTTTCCGAAGGAAAACTGCTTTGACTCGGCGCAGGAGCTTGCAAAGGTACCGAAATTTGCCGACGCGGTAATCAACGGCACAATGGACGAGCAGCACATTGAAACATCAATTCCGCTTCTTGAAAAGGGCTACGATATGCTTCTTGAAAAGCCCTTTGCGACCAACGAAGAGGAAATGAGAACGCTTGTCGACTGCGTAAGAAAGAACGGCAACAAGGTTATGATTTGCCACGTTCTGCGCTACACCCCGTTCTATCTGTCAATCAAAGAGAGAGTTGCCGCAGGCGAGATAGGCGACATTATAAACATTCAGACCTGCGAGCATGTCAGCTACCATCACCTTTCAACCTCATATGTCAGAGGCAAGTGGGCAAATTCCGACAAGTGCCACACCTCAATGCTTCTTGCGAAGTGCTGTCACGATATGGATATGATAATGTGGATGATGTCGGAAACAAAGCCCGTCGCAATTTCAAGCTTCGGCTCAAAATTCCAGTTCAAGCCCGAGAATGCGCCTAAAGAGGCGGGAACAAGATGCCTTGTAGACTGCCCGTTGGTTGACACCTGCCGTTACTCGGCAAAGAGGCTTTACCTTGACCAGCCCGAGCGTTGGGCGTTCTACATTTGGGACAAGCTTGAGGGAATTGAAAACCCGACCGATGAGGACAGAATAAATCTGCTAAAGGGCGAGTCGGATTACGGAAAATGCATATACAAGTGCGACAACAATGTTGTTGACCACCAGTCGGTGCTTGTAAACTTCGCAAGCGGAGCTACGGGCACGCACAATATGGTAGGCGGTTCTTCAAAGCCGCAGAGGAGAATACATATTATCGGCACGCTCGGAGAGATTTACGGCGACTTTGAGGAGTCGAAGTTTTATGTTTCAAAGATACACCCGACAAAGACCGATGAAAAGGTTGTTGAAGAGGTTGATTTGAGAGTCGGCGGAGATATGGTCGGCGCATACGGCGGCCACGGCGGCGGAGACGAAAAGCTTGCCGCAGATTTCGTTGAATACCTCAGAGGCGGAAAGCCTTCGCTTGCCTGCACTTCGATTTTTGACTCGGTTGCAGGTCATCTGTGCGTTTACCTTGCGGATAAATCGAGAGAAGAAAACGGTATGCCGCAAAAAGTGGAGCTGTAAGGGAAATACAAACAATTTTAAGGACACCTTCGTGTGGAGGTGTCCTGTTTTTTTATTTTATGATATACTGTATTTGAAAATGAAAAGGCTCCCTCTGACGAGGGAGCTGTTGAGCGAAGCGAAACTGAGGGAGAGATACCGAAAATTTGTTATTTATTCTTTCTCTCCCTCAGTCATTTTTCTGCGAAAAACGACAGTTCCCTCGTCAGAGGGAGCCTGTATTCATCAGATTTTTGCGGATTTCGGACAGCCGCAAGGGCTGTACCTACGGCGCCGCTGAAAAAATGACAGCTCCCTTTACAAGGGAGCCGTAGCTGATTAACAATTCTTATTTATTTTTTCAAAAAATGCACTGCGACAGCGGCGGCAGTGAGAGCAGCGGCACCTATTCCCACCTTCTTAAGCGTGGGGATTACGGATTCGACGCTCGGCGGAGCATAGGAATAAATAAGGTACTTTACCTTATTGTGAATATCCTTTACGCTTTTTATATCCTTGTACATTGTGGTATAGGTTGTGAATGTGTTTAGATTATTTTCGTCTAAATCGATTATACGGACTCCCCGTTCAAGCTTCGGACCGTAAACATTGAAGCCGCAGCCCTGCGTATAGCCCATAATAAAGCCCTTGTATTCGCCCACAAAGCTGTTGTTGTGGTCGTGTCCGCAGAAAGCCGCAATGACATCACCCTTTTCACGGACAGCGTCAAACTCGCCCGTGTTTTCGCTCGGAGTTGCGGGAGTTTCATATGTAAAATCGCAGTTGCCTTTAATCAGATGATTTTCGTCTATCCAATAATACTTGCCATAGTGTTCACGGAAGCCCTGTGCGTGCGGCTTGCGGCTTTTGGGCACTTCCTTGAAAAGTTCCCACATTTCGCACATCGGTATATGCTGGAAAAGCAATGATTTGACATAGTCGCCGTGCTTTTCTTTGAGCTCGTCTCTTGTTTTTCTGTACCACTCAATCTGTCCCTCGGTAACTGCGGCGCATCTGCCGTCTGCGGTCGAGGAAAGCGAGTCGATAAGATAGATATTGAAGATGTCCTTTTCGCCCTTACTATCCTTGATGAGCAGATTATGGTTTGCCAAGCCCTCAAGACTTTCGTCTCCCCTCTCGGCAACGCAGTTAGGGTAGCTTTTGTACATTTCAAACTGTTTTTCCTTAGAGATGCCGAACGCCTGTGCGTCGTGATTACCGAAGCAGAAGGTGAACGGAATATTTCTTTCGACAACAGGCTTCAAGAAATTTTCAAACGCCTTTTTGAAATTCTCCTCACGGTTGCCGAGCAAAAGCGTTACGCCGTAGCCCTTTATCTGGTCGCCTGTAAAGATTACAAGGTCGGGTTTATCCTTATCGAGCGCCGCCGCAATGAATTCAACGGTGTCCCTTGATGTTATCTGCGTATCCTGAATGTCGGCAATCTGCATTATGCGGAATTTGCCGTCGGGTCTGAATTTAAGTTCCATAGCTGCACCTCTTTCTTTAGATATTTTACCATACTTTTCGGATATTGCAAGAAAAAACAGCCGCACTTGGCTAAGTGCGGCTGAAATTTTATAAATATTGATTATTCAAGGTTTGATTTAAGAGTTGCAAGGTTATCCTTGAGCTCCTTGGGAAGCTTATCGCCGAACTTCTTGAAGAATTCTTCAATGCCGTCAGCCTCGTCCTTCCAGAGGTTCTTATCAACATCAAGAATTTTTTCAAGGGACTCTTCTGTAACATCCTCAATGCCGTTAAGGTTGATGTCCTTAGCATAGGGAAGATAACCGATTGCTGTTTCCTGAGCGTCAACTTCGTTATCGCAACGCTTGAGGATCCATTCGAGAACACGAAGGTTGTCGCCGAAGCCGGGCCACATAAAGTTACCTTCATCGTCTTTTCTGAACCAGTTAACATTGAAGATCTTGGGAGCCTTATCGGGATCAAGAGTCTTACCGATGTCAATCCAGTGCTGCCAGTAGTCAGCCATATGATAGCCGCAGAACGGAAGCATTGCCATCGGGTCACGGCGAACAACGCCTACTGCGCCGGCCGCAGCAGCAGTTGTCTCGGAAGCCATTGTAGCACCTACGAATACACCATGGTTCCAATCTCTTGACTGATATACCAACGGAGCGAGCTTAGCGCGTCTGCCGCCGAATACGAATGCCGAAATCGGAACGCCCTGCGGATTTTCAAATTCAGATGAAAGGCAGGGGCAATTCTCTGTCGGAGCGGTAAATCTTGAGTTCGGATGAGCGAGCTTGTTGCCTGCCGCAACATACTCAGGTCCGTTGACCTTATTACCTGTCCACTCTTCTGCGTTAACAGGCGGATTCTTGTCAAGGCTTTCCCACCAAACGGTGTTGTTGTCAAGGTTTCTTGCAACGTTTGTGAAGATTGTGCCCTTCTTGGTAGCTGCAAGAGCGTTCGGGTTGGACTTTTCGTTAGTACCGGGAGCAACGCCGAAGAAGCCGTTCTCGGGGTTGATAGCGTAAAGTCTGCCGTCGGGTCCCTTACGAATCCATGAAATATCATCGCCTACGCACCAAACCTTATAGCCCTTATTTCTGTATTCCTCGGGCGGAATAAGCATAGCAAGGTTTGTCTTACCGCAAGCTGACGGGAATGCAGCGCAGATGTACTTAACCTCACCCTGCGGATTTTCAATACCGAGGATAAGCATATGCTCAGCCTGCCAGCCCTCGTTTTTACCCTGATAGGAAGCGATACGGAGAGCAAAGCATTTCTTGCCGAGAAGTACGTTCCCGCCGTAAGCGGAGTTAACGGAAATAATTGTGTTGTCCTCGGGGAACTGGCAAATCCATCTCTTCTCGGGGTCAACATCACATTTACAGTGGAGGCCTCTTACCCAGTCGTTGCTGTCGCCGAGAGCTTCCATAACCTTCTTGCCGACGCGGGTCATAATAGCCATGTTAAGAACAACATAAATTGAGTCTGTAAGCTCAATACCTGCTTTTGAGAAAGGCGAGCCTACGGGACCCATTGAATAAGGGATAACATACATTGTTCTGCCCTTGTATGAATCACGGGCAATATCGTAAAGCATTTCATATGCCTTTGAGGGTTCCATCCAGTGGTTTGTGGGACCTGCGTCCTCTTCCTTCTTGGAGCAGATAAGAGTTCTGTCCTCTACACGGGCAACATCGTTGGGCTTGGTTCTGTGATAATAGCAGCCGGGAAGAAGATCTTCGTTGAGCTTAATCATCTCGCCGCTTTCGCAAGCCTCTTTACGAAGTGCTTCAAGCTGCTCTTCGCTGCCGTCAATCCAAACGATTTCCGCAGGATTAACAAGCTTGACTTTTTCGTCAATCCAATCAAGGATACTCTTGTTAGTTGTGAGTGCTGACATTGTAATTTCTCCTTTTGAAATTCGGTTTTGCCGACCTTAACAGCCGACATATCCGAAATTATTTAACTTAATTAAACGGTTGAATTTAAGAAACTCCAAATTCCGCCATTATGAGCATATTATAATGCATCTGTGATTATTTTGCAATAAAAAACCGAGAATTTTTTGTCAATTTAATGAACAATTTGTTAATTATCTTTTTCCGTAATATTCATAGTCGCATATGCGTTCAGAGACATATCCGCCCTTTTACCCGCAACAAATTCGTAATAGCCCTGGGAGGCTACCATTGCGGCATTGTCTCCGCAAAGCGACAGCTCGGGATAATACACTTCCCAGCCGTGCTTTTTTGCCGTCTCATCCATTCGTCTGCGAAGCACGGAGTTTGCGGAAACGCCGCCGGCAAGAACCAATTTATTTGTATCGACGGTCTGCATAGCCTTTTCCGTGTTGGAAACAAGCGAGGTTACAACGGCGTTTATAAACGACGCCCCCAAGTCCTCCTTACGGATAATTTCACCTTTTTGCCGGGCATTATGTACGGTATTGATAACCGAGGTTTTGAGTCCGGAAAAGCTGAAATCAAGCGGACTTGCGTCAACATGGGGCTTTGGAAACGAATAGGCATTGCAGTTACCGCCGACGGACAGCTTATCGAGGTTTACTCCGCCGGGATACGGAAGCCCCATAGTCCTTGCCGCCTTGTCGAGCGCCTCGCCTGCGGCGTCATCCCTTGTTCTGCCGATTATTTCAAAATCGGTATAGCCGTCAACCTTGACAAGCAGAGTATTTCCGCCCGACACCACAAGGCACATAAACGGCGGCTCAAGCTCGGGATGTGTAATATAATTAGATGCGATATGCGAGCGCAGATGGTGCACGGGAACAAGCGGAATGCCCGAGGCAAGCGAAAGTCCCTTTGCATAATTCACGCCTACAAGCAGTGCTCCGATAAGACCCGGAGCATATGTAACCGCAACGGCGTCAATATCGGTTATCTTCGTCTGTGCTTTTTCTAGCGCGTCCTTTACGACATAACAAATTGACTCCGTATGAAGTCTTGAAGCAATTTCGGGAACTACGCCGCCGAAGATTTTATGCTTTTCAATCTGCGTTGACACCGTGTTTGAGAGAATTTTCCGTCCGTCCTCAACAACAGCGGCAGCAGTTTCATCGCAGGAGCTTTCGATTCCGAGTATTTTCATACCGCACCTCTTTATTGGAATTCTTAAAAATGACTGACAATATTATAACAAAATTTTCTGTTAATTTCAACGAAAACAGCTTTTTTTATTGTGAAAAGTTACAAAAACCGAATTTGTGTTTTTAGCATATTTAACGAAAAGTGAATTTCCGCTCACTTTTCTGCAAAAAATGCTTGAAAAATTTTTTGCGAGTGTTATTATTGAATTACAAAAATAAATTTCAGGGGGACTCATAAAATGAACGAATACATTGAAAATGTAATCAAAACCGTCGAGAGACGAGACAATGCCAAGCCTGAATATATTCAGTGCGTTAAAGAGGTTTTCCGTTCTCTCGAAAAAGTTATTGAAGAACATCCCGAGTATGTCGAGGATGACCTTCTCACAAGAATGGTTGAGCCTGACAGGCTTATCACCTTCCGCGTCGCATGGGTTGACGACAAGGGTAAGACTCAGATCAACCGCGGTTACCGTGTTCAGTTCAATTCAAGCATAGGACCGTACAAGGGCGGTCTTCGTTTCCATCCCAGCGTAAATTCAAGCATTATGTATTTCCTCGGCTTTGAGCAGACCTTCAAGAACTCTCTTACAGGTCTTCCCATGGGCGGCGCAAAGGGCGGCTCGGACTTTGACCCGAGAGGCAAGAGCAAGCAAGAGGTTATGCGTTTCTGTCAGGCATTTATGACAGAGCTTTACAGACATATCGGTCCTAACATTGACGTCCCCGCAGGCGATATCGGCGTCGGTGCCCGTGAAATCGGCTTCCTTTTCGGACAGTATAAGAGAATTACCGACGCATTTGAAAACGGCGTTATCACAGGTAAGGGCCTTTCATACGGCGGTTCGCTTATCCGTCCCGAGGCTACCGGCTACGGTGCAATTTACTACACCTGCGAAGTTTTCAAGCATGAAAACGACACAATTAAGGGCAAGACCTTTGCGGTTTCCGGCTTCGGTAATGTTGCATGGGGCGCTTGCAAGAAAATTGCGGAGCTCGGCGGCAAGGCTGTTACAATCAGCGGACCCGACGGCTATGTTTACGACCCCGACGGTATCGTAACGGAAGAAAAGCTCAATTATCTTCTTGAAATGCGTGCTTCCGGCAGAGACAGATGCCAGGACTACGCTGACAAGTTCGGCGTACAGTTCTTCCCCGGCGAGAAGCCTTGGAGCGTTAAAGCGGATGTTGCTCTCCCCTGCGCTACACAGAACGAGGTTGACCTCGAAAGCGCAAAGAAGATTGTTGCCAACAGCACTAAGTACTATATTGAGGTTGCAAATATGCCGACAACAGAGGAAGCGTTCAATTACCTTACAGGTCTTGACAATGTTATCGTAGCTCCCTCAAAGGCTGTAAACGCAGGCGGCGTTTGCGTATCGGGTCTTGAAATGAGCCAGAACAGCCAGCGTCTCTCCTGGACGGCGGAAGAGGTCGACGAGAAGCTTCACCACGCTATGATTTTGATACATAAGCATTCGGTTGAAGCCGCTGAAAAATACGGTCTTGGCTATAACCTTGTTGCAGGTGCAAATATCGCAGGCTTTGAAAAGGTTGCGGAAGCAATGATGGCACAGGGTATTTATTAAGCCGAAAATTACATAAGAACAAAGGCAGAGCCATACCGATTTTCGGTATGGCTCTTTTTATGCCTGCTGTTTTATGCTTTCTTTTTCCAAAGTCTTACAACGGAGCGTATGTACACTATAATCACAACAATCAGCATTACATATATCAAAGCCATAAAGGCAATCAATCTTTCGATATATTTTTCTGCTATCGTTTGTGTTACAAGCACACCTCTTGAATAATGGTATCCCACGGAAGCGTTTCCCGCTCTTGCGGCATTGTACACAACATCATATGCTACATCCTTATCCTCTTTACCCATTACGAGATAAGTAACGGGCTCATAGTTTTTCTCCGACTCGGTAATGCAGTTGAAAGTGTAACCGTTCTCGATTATCTTCTGCATCGGGTCCTGTATTAATAGTATTTCCGAATTGGGAAACAAAGTATCGGAAGAAGTTAGATTTATCGCCGCAGAAGGGCTCATAATACTGTTTAGGGCAGGCGCATATCCGTTAAGTATTGCCTTGCCGACAACTATTCCGCCGAACACTATCTGATGTCGCTCCGAATCCTCGATGCCCTGATAGGTAAAATAGACATTATCCCCAACATTAAAGCAGCTGTCCGCACCGACAATGACCTCAAACGGCTTGTCGCCGGAAATATCGTTTTCGGTGTTTATAAGCCTGCCCTCTTTAAGGTCTAAATATCCGCTGTCGCTGATTAAATCATCATAGATTGCGGAATAGAGGCAGGTTTCGCTCTTCAACACATTTGTTGCATGCGCATCGTAGCGTGTTCCCAAGGAGTCTGTGATTCCATCATACTCGATTTTCGGCTCCGAGTCGGTTGAAAACACATTCATTCCACGCCCTTGGCTCATAAGGACAAGTGCTCTGAAATTCTCGTCTTTTTTTAACTCCTCAATAGCTGCAGGAAAATCATCCTTAATTGTGTTTGCCGAAAAGACCATATATGGCTTATCATAGTCATTTACGGTTGCTTTGTTTACCTTTGTGAAATGATTGACAGCCAGATTTATGCTCGGAAGCGTAGTCTTGACCACAATTACGGACAGGATTAAAACGAGCAATGTGTAACAAAGCGTTTTTATTGTTTTTGCTTTCATATCAGTCGCCCCTTTTCTTTTTGTTTTTACTTAACATTTTTTTGCCGTCGCTCAATACAATCTGTCTGTCGCACTTTTCGACAAGTATGTAAAAGCAGTTAGATGTTACTTTTCTGCTATTACAATTACAGAATACAGAAATTTATCTGATGTGTCAACAAATATTCAATTAAAATTTACATTATATGCAAATTCTGCTAAATACACAAAGAAATCGGTTTTTCTTTGTGTTAGTT
>CAVFQD010000068.1:0-9373 GCA_963624605.1 Eshraghiella crossota
ATATTATCTAAAATCTACGGAGTTGAACATATGGACTTTATCAATACCGAAATTGCTTCAATGCCTATGGTCGCTTTGAGAGGTCTTGTGGTTTTCCCCAAGGAGACCCTTCATTTCGATGTCGGCAGGAAAAAATCCATTGCGGCTGTAAGGGCGGCAATGGTTTCAAAGCAGGACGTATTTCTTATAGCTCAAAAGGATATACAGGAAGAAACAATAAACGAACAGACTCTCTACCGTGTCGGAACGGTCTGCGAGGTAAAGCAAATTGTCCGCCTGCCGGGAACCGACGCATTGCGCGTTGTTGTCGAGGGTAAGTACCGTGCGCAGCTTGAAAAGATAACAGGCATTCGCCCGTATTTTTCCGCCGATACCGTGCCGCTTTTCGACAAGGCTCCGCAGAGAGCTGATCCGATACGCACAGACGCTATGCTCCGTGCCGTCAAGGAGCTTTTTGACGAGTATTCCGAGCTTTGCGTTAAGCTTGCACCCGAGGTTGCGGTTTCAATTGCCGTTAACGATGATACGGGTGACCTTGCCGATTATATAGCGGCTAACATTCCGCTTGAATACCACGACAAGCAGAAAATCCTCGACGAGTGCAACACCTATAAGCGGCTTGAAAAGCTTTGTATAATTCTCTCCAAAGAGGTCGAAATTCTCCGCATTGAAAACGAGATTAACGACAAGGTTCAGGACCAGATGGACGACAACCAGAGGGAATACTATCTGCGTGAGCAAATGCGTGCTATCTCGGTCGAGCTCAACGGCGACGACTCGCCCGAGGCGGAGGCTGAAAAGTACCGTGAGAGAATACGCAAAATCGGCTTCCCGAAGGACGATGAGGAAAAGCTTCTCACTGAGTGCGACAGGTTTTCACGCCTTCAGCCGTCAAGCCCCGAAAGTGCAGTTTCAAGAACATATCTTGACGAGGTGCTCTCGCTCCCGTGGAACAAATACACTAAGGACAGCCTCGACATAAAAAAGGCTTCAGCTGTGCTTGAAAAAGACCATTACGGACTTAAAGAAGTTAAGGACAGAATACTCGAGCTGCTCGCGGTAAGAAGTCTTGCGCCCGACATAAAGGGTCAGATAATCTGCCTTGCGGGCCCTCCCGGAGTCGGTAAGACCTCAATCGCAAAATCGCTGGCGCACGCAATGAACAGGAAGTTTGCCAGACTGTCGCTCGGCGGCGTAAGGGACGAGGCGGAAATAAGAGGCCACAGGAAAACATATATCGGCGCAATGCCGGGTAATATTATTGCCGCATTGAAGCGTGCAAAAAGTATGAATCCGCTCATACTGCTCGATGAGGTGGATAAGCTTGCAAGCGATTACAAGGGCGACCCGTCGGCGGCTCTCCTTGAAGCGCTCGACCCCGAGCAGAATAATTCGTTCAGAGACCATTACATAGAAATACCCGTCGATTTGAGTAAGGTACTTTTTGTAACGACGGCAAACGACATTTCCGCAATTCCCGAACCGCTCAGGGACAGGATGGAAATCATTGAAATTTACAGCTATACCTTTGAGGATAAGTTCCAAATCGCAAAGAGGCACCTTATTCCCAAGCAGTTGAAAGAACACGGCTTGAAGGCCTCGCAGGTCAAAATCAAGGATGACGCACTTAAACTCATAATTGACGGCTATACTAAAGAGGCGGGAGTAAGGCGGCTTGAGCGCACGCTCGCAAAGGTGCTGCGTAAGCAGGCTGTCAAATTCGCAGAGGGTTATGAGGGCAAAATCACAATAGGCGCAAAAGACCTTGAGGCTATTCTCGGACCCGTAAAATATATCGACAGCGAGCTTCTCAAAAACGACAGCGTGGGCGTTGTAAACGGACTTGCGTGGACCTCTGTCGGCGGCGAAATGCTTCAGATAGAGGCACTTTGCGTTGATGGCACGGGCAAGCTGGAGCTTACGGGCTCGCTCGGCGATGTTATGAAGGAGTCGGCAAAGGCGGCTTACAGCTACATCAGAAGCGTTGCGGAAAATTATGACATTCCGACCGACTTTTACAAGACGAAAGACATTCATCTTCACTTCCCGGAGGGCGCAGTTCAAAAGGACGGTCCGTCTGCCGGCATAGGTATTGTTACGGCTATGGTTTCGGCTCTTTCGGGCTATACCGTAAAGTCAAGCGTGGCTATGACGGGCGAGGTTACGCTCACGGGCAGAGTTCTCCCGATAGGCGGGCTTAAAGAAAAATCAATGGCGGCGTATAAGTCGGGAATTAAAACCGTTATTATCCCCGAAAGAAATCTGCCCGATATAAAACAGTTTGACAAGGCTGTTACCGACGCTCTGGACTTCGTTCCCGTAAGCGATGTGTCGGAGGTTCTGAGCCTTGCGCTGAATGTGACGAAAGCTGATAAGCACGGTAAAAATCAGCCTGTCGTTCACAAGGAAAAGGCAAGTAAACTCAACGCTTGGCAATAAATAAGGAGAGAGTATGGACTATTCAAAAGCACAGTTCGAGAGGGCATACGGCACATTTGAGCAGTTGCCTGCCTCGACGATGCCCGAAATAGTTTTCTCGGGGCGTTCAAATGTCGGAAAATCATCGCTTATCAACAAGGTTTTTAACCGTAAAAACCTTGCGAGGGTAAGCTCCGTTCCCGGAAAAACAATCACAATCAATTTTTATTCCTGCGGCAATGATGTGAAAATCGTCGATTTGCCCGGCTACGGCTATGCAAAGGTCGCAAAGAGCGAGAAGACGCGCTGGGCTCATATGATGGAGCAGTATTTCAATTCCGGCAGGAACATACCGCTTGTCGTTCAGCTTGTTGATATGCGTCATCCCGCTACGGCGGACGACATTATGATGATGGAATTTCTTGAGCACGCAGGTATCGACTATGTCGTTGTTATGACCAAGAGCGACAAGCTCAACAAGGGCGAATACAAAAAGAGGCTTGAGCTCTCAAAGCAGGAACTTGACTTTGTAAATCCCGAAAATATAATTCCGTTTTCATCGCAGACGGGTGAAAACGTCGATAAAATAAAAGCAATAATAGAATCCCGTTTGGAGGCAACAAAATGACAAAAACACCCTTTCTTACCAAAGAAAAAGCAGAGGAAATAGCGAGCGTTTATCCCACGCCGTTCCACATCTATGACGAGAAAGGAATTCGCAAGAACTGTGAAAACCTCTACAAGGCATTTTCGTGGAACAAGGGCTTCCGTGAATACTTTGCGGTAAAGGCTACGCCAAATCCGTTTCTTATTGATATTCTTCGCGAATACGGCTGCGGCTGCGACTGCTCGTCAAAAACCGAGCTTATGCTCTCAAAGGCTATCGGAGCTACGGGAGACGACATAATGTTCTCTTCAAACGACACGCCGTCGGACGAGTTCAAATATGCAAACGAATTGGGCGCAATAATCAACCTTGACGATATTACCCATATAGATATTGTTGAAAAAACTCTCGGCAAGCTTCCCGAAAAAATGTCCTGCAGATACAATCCCGGCGGATATTTCAAAATCGCTAACAACATAATGGACAACCCCGGCGACGCAAAGTACGGTATGACTACCGAACAGCTTTTCGATGCGTTCAGAATTATGAAAGGAAAGGGCGTAAAGCAGTTCGGTATCCATGCTTTCCTCGCAAGCAACACTGTTACAAACGAGTATTATCCGACTCTTGCAAAAACTCTTTTCGAGGTTGCCGTTAAGCTTAAAAACGAGACGGGTGCAGATATTAAGTTTATCAACCTTTCGGGCGGAATAGGTATTCCTTACCGTCCCGATCAGGAGCCCAACGATATTTTTGAAATCGCAGAGGGCGTAAGAAAGGTTTACGAAGAAGTGCTTGTTCCCAACGGAATGGGCGATGTTGCGCTCTATACGGAGCTCGGCAGATTTATGATGGGACCCTACGGCGCGCTTGTTACAAGGGCTATCAATCAAAAGCACACCCACAAGGAATATATCGGCGTTGACGCATGTGCGGTAAACCTTATGAGACCCGCAATGTACGGCGCTTACCACCATATAACGGTTCTCGGCAAAGAGGATAAAGAGTGCGTCAAGATGTATGATGTTACGGGCTCTCTTTGCGAAAACAACGATAAATTCGCAATCGACAGAATGTTGCCCGAGATTGATATGGGCGACCTTATCTATATCCACGATACGGGCGCTCACGGCTTCTCAATGGGATATAACTATAACGGTAAGCTGAAATCCGCCGAAATTCTTTTACAGTCGGACGGCAATTTCAAGCTTATCAGAAGAGCCGAAACCCCCAAGGATTATTTTGCAACCTTTGATTGCTTTGATTTCTATAAAAAAGTGCTCGAATAAGAGGTAAACCGTATGTCGTTCGTTCATTTACATTTGCATACGCAGTACAGCCTGCTCGACGGCGCCTGCCGTTTCGGGCAACTGTTTGATGCGGCAAAGCAGAACGGACAGACGGCGGTTGCGATAACCGACCACGGCAATATGTTCGGCGCAATCGAATTTTATAAAGAGGCAAAAAAACACGGAATAAAGCCGATAATCGGCTGCGAGGTCTATGTTGCCGTCCGTTCACGGCTTGACAAGGTGCACTCGATTGACTCGGAGCGGCATCACCTTGTTTTGCTGTGCAAAAACGAGACGGGCTATAAAAACCTTATTAAAATGGTATCGGAGTCGTGGACCTCGGGCTTTTATGTTAAGCCGAGGGTTGATAAAGAGCTTCTCGAAAGGTATCACGAGGGTATAATAGCGCTCTCGGGCTGCCTTGCGGGCGAAATACCGAGAAAGCTTGCTGCAAGGGATTATGAGGGCGCAAAGCAGACTGCTCTTTGGTACAATTCCGTTTTCGGTCAGGGCAATTATTACCTTGAAATGCAAAATCACGGCATAAAGGAACAGCTTGAAATCATTCCTATGCTTGCAAGGCTGTCGGAGGAGACGGGAATACCGCTTGTTGCGACTAATGATGTTCACTATGTCAAAAAAGAGGATGCAAAAACACAAAAGGTTCTCATTTGTATACAGACGAACCATACAATAGACGAGGAAACGGGTCTTGAATTCGGCACGGATGATTTTTACCTTAAAAGCGAAGCGGAAATGCAAAGCCTTTTTCCCGATTATCCGCAGGCGACAGCCAACACGCAGGTTATCGCAGACAAGTGCAATATCGAATTTGAATTTCATAAGACGAAGCTTCCGCATTTCGATGTCCCCGACGGCAGAGACCATTTTGAGTATTTCAAAGAAAAATGCTATGAGGGACTTTACAGAAATTACGGCAGCAATCCCGATAAAAAATATACCGAACGCCTTGATTATGAGCTTTCGGTAATCAAAAATATGGGCTATGTGGATTATTTCCTTATCGTAGCCGACTTTATAAATTACGCAAAGCAAAACGATATTCCCGTAGGTCCGGGCAGAGGCTCCGGAGCGGGAAGCATCGCCGCATACTGTATGGGAATTACGGGTATTGACCCGATGAAATACAATCTTATTTTCGAGCGCTTCTTAAATCCCGAGAGGGTAAGTATGCCCGATATTGATGTCGATTTCTGCTATGTCCGCCGTGAAGAGGTTATAGATTATGTTATAAGAAAGTACGGCGCAGACCATGTGGCGCAGATTGTAACCTTCGGTACAATGGCGGCAAGGGCGGCTATAAGAGATGTCGGCAGAGTGCTTGGACTTCCTTACAGCACCGTTGACGCAGTGTCAAAGCAAATTCCCCGTGAGCTTGACATTACAATAGATAAGGCTTTGCGAAAAAATGCGGAACTGAGGAAGATGTACGAGTCGGACCCGAGAATAAAGGAGCTTGTCGATTTGGCAAAGGCTGTCGAGGGTATGCCCAGGCACGCTTCGAAGCACGCCGCAGGAGTGGTAATAACCGACAAGCCCGTCAGCGAGTATGTTCCGCTTGCCAAGAATGACGATTCCGTAGTTACTCAATACACAATGACGACCATTGAGGAATTGGGACTTCTCAAAATGGATTTCTTAGGTCTAAGGACGCTTACGGTTATTGACGATTGCGCCAAGGCTGTCAGGGAGAGAGAACCGTCGTTTTCAATCGAAAATATACCGCTTGACGACGAAAAGACCTATGACCTTTTCCGAAGCGGTGAGACCTACGGCGTGTTCCAGTGCGAGTCTGCGGGACTTCGCAGGGTGCTCGCAAGGCTTAAACCGAACAATCTTGAGGACATTATTGCGGTGATTTCCCTATACAGACCGGGACCGATGGACTCAATCGACACATATATAAAGAACAGGCACAACCCCGAAAATGTAAAATACAAAACCGAAATGCTTCGACCGATACTTGAGGTCACCAACGGCTGTATGGTATATCAAGAGCAGGTAATGGAAATTTTCCGTTCCCTCGCGGGATATTCGCTCGGCAGGGCGGATATTGTAAGGCGTGCGATGTCCAAGAAAAAGCACGATGTTATGGAAAAGGAACGGACGACCTTTGTCGAGGGCTGCGGCAAAAACGGCATTTCAAAGGAAACAGCAAACAGCATATTCGACGATATGACATCGTTTGCCTCATACGCTTTCAACAAATCACATTCTGCGGCATATGCGCTTGTCGCTTATCAGACCGCTTATCTCAAATGCCATTATCCCGCAGAGTTTATGGCGGCGCTTATGACAAGCGTTATCGACTGGACGGATAAGGTCACAATGTATATTTCGGAATGTAACCGAATGGGTATTGAGGTTTTGCGCCCCGATGTCAATTTCTCCCGAGCGCAGTTTACAACTGATTTCGGTAAAATCAGGTTCGGACTTCTGGCTGTCAAGAACCTCGGCAGAAGCTTCATTGACGCAATATACAAGGAACGCTGTCTCAACGGAAAATATACCTCGTTCTACGATTTTGTGAAGAGGGTATATTCAAAGGATTTCAACAAGCGTGCGGTCGAAAGTCTGATAAAGTGCGGCGCACTCGATTCGTTTTCGCTCAACCGCAGGGAAATGATGCTCAATCTTAACTCCGTTGTCGCTTCGGTTGAAATTACAAAGCGCAGGAACATTGACGGACAGATAGGCCTTTTCGATTTGGGCAATATTGAGGACAGCTCCGAGCCCGAACTCGACAGGGCGGATGAGTTCGGAAGACTTGAAATGCTCAATTACGAAAAGGAGACGACGGGTCTTTATATTTCCGGACACCCGATGGCTGAATATGTCGGTCTGTCAAAGCAGATAAAAACCGCACCCGTTTCGGATTTGCTCGAAGCGGCTGGCGATGCGGCAAGTCCCTATAAGGACGGAGCCGTTGTAAAGGTGTTCGGCATAATTTCGTCTGTCAAAAAGAAGATAACCAAAAACGACTCGACCATGGCTTTTGTGACTGTTGAGGATGTTACCGGCTCGGTTGAGATTATCGTTTTTCCGAAAGTATATGATAGATATGCGAATATGCTTTCAGTCGGAAGCGTTACCGTTATAAAGGGCAGACTGTCTTTGCGGGACGATGAGGACTCGAAAATAGTAGCCGATTCCTTTGAACCCTGTCCCAAGGAGGAAAAGAAAGCCAAAAAGAGCGGTATGTTTTTGCGCTTCGGCAGTGAAAACGACCCGAGGGTAAAGGCGGCTCTCAATATTCTTGACGGCGGCACGGGCGCTGTTCCCGTCTACTTTTTCTTCAGCGATAAAAAGAAATATGTGAATACGGGTCTGACATTTTCCGGAGACAACGAAAGAAGAACAAAGCTGTGTGAGCTTTTAGGCGAAGGCAATGTCGTAATTCAATGAATTTTCATACAAAAAGACGAGTTAGTCTTGACTATTTTTTCTTTTCGTGTATTATATATGTTGATTATTTATGAGGTGATAACTATGAAAACAATAGGTGTTTTAACAAGCGGCGGCGACGCACCCGGTATGAACGCTGCAGTCAGAGCTGTTGTTCGCTCGGGCTGTGAAAACGGTATGCGCGTTATGGGTATCCGCAGAGGTTATAACGGACTTATGTACGGGGATATGTATGAGATGAATCTCCGTTCTGTTTCAAATATAATAAATCGCGGAGGTACAATTCTTTATTCCGCGAGGAGCCCCGAATTCAAGACCGAAGAGGGTATGCAAAAGGCGATTGATACCTGTAAGGAGCTCGGTATGGAGGGCGTTGTTGTCATCGGCGGAGACGGTTCCTTCAGAGGCGCAAGAGACCTTTCACTCAGAGGAATTCCGTGCGTAG
The DNA here is from genome assembly GCA_963624605.1 of Eshraghiella crossota. Taxonomy (GTDB): domain Bacteria; phylum Bacillota; class Clostridia; order Oscillospirales; family Acutalibacteraceae; genus Fimenecus. The sequence continues at coordinate 8,189 of CAVFQD010000068.1, forward strand.
GTATTCCCGGCACCATCGACAACGATATTGCCTGCTGCGACTACACAATCGGCTATGATACCGCAATGAATACCGTTATGGAAATGGTTGACCGTCTGCGTGATACCACTGAGTCTCACGACCGTTGCTCGGTTGTCGAGGTAATGGGCAGGCGTGCGGGATACATAGCTCTCAATGCGGGTATTGCCTGCGGCGCTACCACAATCCTTATTCCCGAGGTTGATTTCGACTTTGAGCGCGATGTTATCGAAAGAATGAGAAGAACCCAGAAAGCGGGCAAGAGACATTTCATTATCGTTGTTGCCGAGGGCATCGGCGGCGTTTCCGAAATGGCTAAGAAGATTGAGGAAATCACGGGTATCGAAAGCCGTGCGACAATCCTCGGTCATGTACAGCGCGGCGGTTCTCCCACAGTTCGTGACAGAGTTGTCGGCAGCCAGATGGGTTACAGAGCGGTTGAGCTTCTTAAAGAGGGCATAGGCAACCGTGTTGTCGCTATGCAGAAGGACGAGATTGTCGATTATGACATCTTCGAGGCTTTGAATATGAAAAAGTCAATTGACCTCAACCTTTATAAGCTCGCTCACGAAATTTCAATCTGATGAAAAACATTGTTTTAATCGGTATGCCGGCTTCGGGCAAAAGCACCGTAGGCGTTATTCTCGCAAAAACTCTCGGTATCGGCTTTGTGGATACGGACCTTGTCATACAGCAGCGTGAGGGCAGACTTTTGCAGGATATAATAGATAAGGACGGGCTTAAAGCCTTCCTTGAAATCGAAGAAAACGCATTGCTTTCTTTGGACTGTGAAAACAGTGTTATTTCAACGGGCGGCAGTGCCGTGTTCGGCGAAAAAGCTATGGAAAAGCTCAAAAAGAACGCTGTTACGGTGTTTATTGACGTTTCTCCGAGCGTGCTTGAAAAGAGGCTTTCAAACATAACCACTCGTGGAATAGCCGCAAAGCAGGGCGAGAGCGTTGAGGATATTTTGAGGGAAAGACTTCCGCTTTACAAAAAATATGCCGATTTTACAATTTCAACGGAAAACGAAAACGTTGAAATCTCGGTTGAAAAAATTGTTTCATTATTAAAAATTAAATAATTAACGAAAAAATTGAAACTAAAAAAGAACTTTTAGGAATTTGATTGTTCTATAAAAGGAAAAGTTATTTGTGGGATGTAAAC
>CAVFQD010000069.1:0-8843 GCA_963624605.1 Eshraghiella crossota
GGGTGAATAATCCCATAGCGGATAAATATGCCATTCATATTAATAAGAATGGAACGCCCAACAAAGGCAACGGTTACACAGCAATGCGAAAAACAAATCTTAAGGAAGTCTACCTTGTAAGATACGCCGATGACGTTAGACTATTCTGTAAAAATCAAGAAGACGCAAATAATATAATGTTAGCCTCAAAGAAATGGCTCAACAAAAGATTGAAATTGCAGTGTTCAGAAGAAAAAACGAGAGTTATCAATATAAGAACGAAATATTCAGAGTTCCTTGGATTTAAAATGAAGGTCAAACGAAAAGGAAATAAATGGGTTATCACATCTCATGTTTGTGATAAAGCATTAGAACGCTTGAAGATGCAGCTTAAAGAGCAAGTCAAAGTAATCGCCAAACCTCCACATCCAAACCTTCAACCTAAAGCAATCTGCTTATATAATGCAATGGTACGAGGTATTCATAATTACTATAGTATGGCAACCGAAATCAATGCAGATATGTCAAATATCCAAAATGAAATAGGAAGGGCATTCAAAGCAAGATGTAGAAACACTCTAAAGAAAAATGGAAATATAAAATCCATAGCTGATAAGGAAAAATACGGCAAGTCTTCGCAAGTTAGATATATAAGTGACTTATATATACTTCCAATAGGATATGTGCAACACAGAAACCCTATAATGAGAAACAGAGTCGTTTGTCCATATACAGTAGAAGGAAGGCAAAAAATACATCGAGACTTAGAGTTACCTAACAGAGTAATTATGGAGAACATATCCAAAAACCCGATTATAGACATGTCAATTGAATACAATGATAACAGGGTGTCATTATTCTCAGCACAAAAAGGTAAATGTATCGTAACTGGCATAGAGTTTCTTGATATAGGCGATATACATTGTCATCACAAGAAACCCAAAAGTCAAGGAGGTACTGATAAATATAATAATTTATGTCTTGTGCTAAAAGAAGTTCATAAACTAATACATGCGTCTACGATTGAAACTATACAACGGTACATAGATATAATACCACTGAATAGTAAAAGCTTAGTTAAGTTAAACAAACTTAGAATAGAAGCAGGACAAAAAAGCATAGAGATTGTAGACTGGAAAACTATGGAATGGAAATTGAATGCGTGAAAGCAAAGTAAATTTAACACGATGGAGCGCCGTGTGCGGTGAAAGTCGCATGCACGGTGTGGAGCAGGGGAAAAGATGGAGATAATATCAAATTCTTACCTATTGCTATTAAACACTAAATCAGACTATTGTCAAGAGTGTGGATATGATGGCGAAATTGAAATTGTACAAAAGAACAATAAACTTATATGGCGTTGCCCTAATTGCGGTAACGAAGACCAATCAAAATTGAATATCGCTCGACATACTTGCGGTTATATCGGAACACAGTTTTGGAATCAGGGAAGAACACAGGAAATTAAAGAAAGAGTATTACACTTGTAAAATAATTTAGGCTTCGCATTTTGCGGAGCCTTTTTCCAAAAAAACGGTTGACACATATAAAAAAATATGATAAAATGTTGACATAATAAATTTAATAAAGAAACGCATATTAGCTATAATTCTCATTTGTGGGAGTTATAGCTTTTTTTATTGCCTTCTTTAAAGAATTTGTGAAAAAAGGTCAATGTTACGGATTGTAAAAACAAATATCTTGAGCATAGCTATGACCGCTAATGACAGGGGGTGATGTTAATGACTAAAAACGAAATTCAAGCAATGTATGAGATAATGTTCACAGATTATCCTGACATTGTAAATGTGACGCAGATACAGTCTATGCTTGGTATCAGCCGACATCTTGCTTACGCTCTGATTGGAGACGGATATATTCACGGAATTAAAATCGGTAATGCTTATCGTGTTCCGAAAATCAATGTGATAAATTACGCTCTCTCGACACAAAATCGGGCTTCTGCAGCATGAAGATGCGGTCTGACTTCGTTACCCTAAATAACAGAGTTGACGGACATTTCTTTCGAGAGTATAATTTAAGAACGGTTCGAAGGGGGTGTCCGCTTTGTCTGTCAAAAAGAAGGAGGTAATATCATGACAGCAGGACATCTGCAAATAAAAAACGGTTATTACTATATTGTACTAAACTATACCAACTCAAAAGGAGTTCGAAAACAACCGTGGTTTCCGACCGGATTACCGGAGAAAAACAACAAGAAGCGCGCTGAAGCAATGCTTATGGAAATGCGCCGCTCCTTTGTGAAGCCTGTTGAGGAGAATACATATGGGGATATTTCTCCAAATATGCTTTTTTCCGATTATATGAAGGTATGGCTTGAAATTATAAGAGGTTCGGTTGAAAAGACCACATTTTCGTCCTATTCACGAATGGTAATGAAAAAAATCGTTCCGTATTTCCGTGACCTTGGTGTTACGCTCGAAGGACTTGGCGCAAAACACATTCAAAGCTTTTATTTACACGAGCTTAAGACAGTATCCGCCAATACAGTTATCCACGAACATGCCAACATTCACAAGGCACTGAAATATGCTGTAAAGATGGACCTTATCCAATACAATCCGGCGGATAAAGTGGAACGACCAAAAAAGGAAAAATTTGTTGCCGACTACTATAAGCAAGAGGAGCTTGAACAATTATTTGAGGCAACAAAAAACCATCCGTATTCGCTTTTAATTCAAATGACAGCTTTCTATGGCTTGCGCCGCAGTGAGGCACTTGGACTTAAATGGGATGCCATTGATTTTGAACGCAATACAATTACCATTCGACATGTTGTAACAAATGTAAATGTGGACGGTAAGTATGAAATTGTGTGTGAAGACAGGGCAAAAACAAAGTCCAGTCTTCGTTCATTGCCTCTTGTCACAAGTGTCAAGAAAAAACTTATTAGCGAAAAAAATCAGCAGAAAGAAAATAAGCGTGTCTGCGGTAACTGCTATAATTACGAATATGACGGTTATGTTTTTGTTGATGCGATGGGTAATATTTTTAATCCGAGAAATGTCAGCAAAAATTTCGCCACACTTCTTGAACGCAACAATCTGCGACATATTCGCTTCCATGACCTGAGACACAGCTGTGCTTCACTTTTACTTGCAAACGATGTGCCAATGAAACAGATTCAGGAATGGCTTGGTCACAGTGATATCAGCACAACGGCGAACATATACAGCCATCTTGATTATCAGTCAAAGGTAAATTCGGCGAATATTATGAACAATATCCTGATTTTGCCGGATGCAAAAAGGCAAGGGTTTTGAATATTATTCTTGCCAGAAGAAATAAAAAGTGCCGAAAAGCCGCAAAAACACGACATTTCAGCACTTTTTGTGGCGGAAGCGGTGGGATTCGAACCCACGAACCCGTGAAGGCTACCTGATTTCGAATCAGGCTCGTTATGACCACTTCGATACGCTTCCGTATATTTAATTATATTCCAGCATTTGATAAAATGCAAGAAAAAGACGCAAGAAAAACATAAAATTGTGAAATTCGAACTCTAAAAAAGCCCTTAAATCAAGGATTTTACGAGGACGAAACAACCAAATAGACCAGCGATTTCGAGTCAGGCCCGTTATGACCACTTCGATACGCTTCCTTATTTACAACAGATAGTATTTTATCAAACGAAAAGCGATTTGTCAAATAATATTTGTAATATTCGGTTGAATATGCTAAAATATTTTCCGAAAGAGGGTGGAGATGTGCCTTTGTGCAACGCTTGTCCGCGAAAATGCAATGTCGAAAGAAGCGCCGGGGAATTTTCGCACGGATTTTGCAAAATGCCGTATAATGCAGTGCTTGCGAGGGCGGCTCTTCATCTTTGGGAAGAGCCTGTTATAAGCGGAAAAAACGGCTCCGGTGCAATATTCTTTTCTGGGTGCAATCTCCGTTGCGTGTTTTGCCAAAACTATGAAATAAGCCATGAAAACTTCGGAAAACAGGTTTCAAAGTCAGAATTTATTAACATAATTAAACGCCTTGAACAGCAGGGTGCACATACGATAAACCTTGTTAATCCGTCACATTTTGTTCCGTTTATACGGGATGCTTTGAGTGAATACAAGCCGTCCGTGCCCGTGGTTTACAATACAGGAGGTTATGACGATATTGACAGCATACGCTCTCTTGACGGTCTTATAGATGTTTATTTGCCGGATTTGAAGTATTTTGACGGTGAGACGGCAAAAAAATATTCGCACGCCGAGAATTACTTCGAAATTGCATCTAAGGCCGTTCTTGAAATGCAAAGGCAGACAGGCAAAGCTTTGATAAAAGGCGGAATAATGCAAAGGGGATTGATAATCCGTCATCTTGTTTTGCCCAAGAATACCGATCAGTCAATAAAAATACTTCGTTGGATTAAGGCTAATTTGCCGATTGAGACATATATAAGCCTCATGAGTCAATATGTGCCGTACGTGAAAACGGAGTTTATGGAGCTTAACAGGCGCATAGTTACCGCCGAATATCAAAAGGTGCTCGCCGAATTTGAAAATTTAGGCTTTGTAAACGGCTTTATGCAGGAGCGTTCCTCGGCACAGACAGACTTTATTCCGAAATTTGATTTAAGCGGCGTTTGACTTCTAAAAAAAATATGGTATACTTTTAGAAAAATGTGAGGATGATGAAAATGAGTAAAAAGAACGGCTTTGCAGCTGAATTCAGAGAGTTTATTATGAGAGGCAATGTACTTGACCTCGCTGTCGGCGTTATTATCGGCGGCGCGTTTCAGACGATTGTAAAATCCTTGGTGGACGATATACTTATGCCTGTTATCAGTCTTTTTACGGGCGGCATAGACTTCAATAACTGGTTTATCGCACTCGGCAAGGGTGATTTTGCTACTGCGGCTGACGCTGCTGCGGCAGGAGTTGCAACTCTTAATTACGGCACATTTATCGGTGCTGTTATCAATTTCCTTATAATGGCGTTTGTAATCTTTCTTCTCGTTAAATCAATAAATAATATATCAAACAAAATAAAGAAGGATGAAGCGCCCGCGGAGGCTGCGCCGACAACCAAGGTTTGTCCTTATTGCAAGTCGGAAATTGATGTTTCCGCTACAAAATGTCCGCATTGTACTTCTGAATTAAAAGACGGTGAATAATATGAAAATAGGTTTTATAGGCGCTGGAAATATGGCGTCTGCCATAGTCGGCGGCGCTGTAAAAAGCGGAAAGTTTGCGCCGGAGGATATTTTTGTTTATGACATCAACAGCGAAAAGGCAGATGCACTGAAAAATGAATTGAAAATCAACAACTGTGTAGATGTTGATTCGCTTATTGACAGCGTTGATGCAGTTGTGCTTGCAGTCAAGCCTAATGTTTTCCCGACGCTTCTTCCGTCGATAAGCGGAAAGATTAACAGCGCAAAGTCGCTTGTAATATCCATCGCCGCGGGAAAGTCCGTTGCTGAAATTAACGGCTTGCTCGGCACCGAGGTTCCCGTTGTTCGCATAATGCCGAATATTAACGCAACGGTTCTTGAAGCTATGTCGGCTTATTGCTGTAACGGCTTGGTAACAGACAACCAAAAGGCTTTGGTTGAAAAGCTTTGCTCTTCTTTCGGCAAGGTCGTTTCGATTGAGGAAGAAAAGTTTTCGGTATACAGTGCGATAGCCGGCTGTGCTCCCGCTTTCTCATATATGTTTATAGATTCTCTTGCCCGTGCGGGCGTTAAGAACGGACTTAACAAAGCGCAAGCGCTTGAAATTGCGGCACAGACGGTTCTCGGAAGCGCAAAGAAAATCCTCGAAAGCGAAGAGCATCCGTGGGAGCTTGTCGATAAGGTCTGTTCTCCGGGCGGCACAACAATTGAGGGCGTATGCGCATTGCAGGAAAACAGCTTTGAGGCGACGGTTGCAATCGCTGTTGAGGCTTCATATCTTAAAGATAAATCATTATAATTCAGATTGTATAAAATCCTGTCGTAAGACGGGATTTTTTTGTTGTAAATTTTTATAAAAATTGCTATAATCAACTTGTAAGGGGGCTTTTTATGTACGGGCTTATCGAACACAAGGAAGTAATAAACGAATTGCTTGCACGCTACGGCGTTAAATTCGGTATATACAAAAACAATCAGTTCAACGAGCGGCTTTTCCCGTTTGACACAATTCCGAGAATCATACCGAAAAACGAGTTTGCTTTTCTTGAAAAAGGCCTCATACAAAGGGCAGAAGCTCTCAACTGCTTTTTAAGGGATATTTATTCGGATAAGTTTATCATAAGAGACGGAATAATACCCGAGGAGTTTGTCTATACCTCGGTAGGCTTCCTACCTGCGTGCGAGGGTATAAGACCGCCAAAGGACATATTTAACCACATTTCGGGCATTGACCTTGTTCAGGGCAAGGATATGAAATGGTATGTGCTTGAGGATAATCTGCGTATTCCGTCCGGGGCGTCTTATCCGATGATTGCCCGTGAGCTTTGCCGCAGGGCAAGCCCCGATACCTTTCAGAGTAATTCCGTCTTTGACAACCGCTCTTACGGCAAGCTGCTCAAAGAGGTGTTTGATTATGTCAACACAGACGGTATAAATGTAATTCTGACTCCCGGCAGATACAATTCTGCTTTCTTTGAGCATTCATATCTTGCAGAGAAAACTGGTGCGGTATTTGCAATGCCGCAGGATTTGTTTGTCGAGGGCAATTATCTTTATTACAGCGAATATTCGGGCGAGAGAAAAAAGGTCGGCACACTTTACCGCAGAGTTTCGGACGAATATATTGACCCGATGACTTTTTATCCCGATTCGCTTCTCGGTGTTCCGCATTTAATCGACGCATACAGAGCGGGAAATGTTGCTGTCGTAAACGCACCCGGTAACGGGGTTGCGGACGACAAGGGAATTTATTATTTTGTGCCTAAAATGATTGAATACTATCTTCACGAGGAACCGATTTTGTCAAATGCGGTGACATATCTGCCGTATTATGAAAAAGATAGAAAATATGTGCTTGAAAACCTCGAAAAACTCGTTATAAAGGATGTTTCTGAGTCGGGCGGATACGGAGTTGCTTTCGGCAACAATATGTCTGTGAGCGATTTAGAGAGGTTCAGAGAGCTTATTAAAACTCAGCCTCGCAGATTTATCGCTCAGGAGGTTATCGACTTCAAGGACTTGAAGGTTTTGTCGGACGACAACAGGCAGGTTGACAGAAAAGCTGACTTGCGTGCTTTTGTTTTGTACGGCGAGGAAATTAAGGTGTGGAGAAGCGGACTCACGAGATTTTCGCAGTCGGCGGATTCATTGGTGGTTAATTCTTCACAGGGAGGAGGTTTCAAGGACACATGGGTATTATCTCGATAAAGTCAACGGACAATCTGTTTTGGCTCGGAAGATACATCGAAAGGGTATATACCACCCTGCGAATTTTTACCGAGTATTATGACAGAATGATTGATAAGGACGAAAAATACTATGAGGACTTTTGCTCAAAGCTCGGAATAGCGAATAAGTATTCGTATAAGCAGGAGTTTATCCGTAATTTCCTGTTTGACGAGAATGACCCGAACTCCGTTATGTATAATTTGCTTGCGGCTTATGACAATGCGGTAATTATGCGTAACGAATTGAGCAGTGAGACTATGTCATATGTTCAAATGGCGGTTGACGCGTTTGAAAAGGACAGGTACAGTAATGCCCCCATTTTGCAGCTTCAGCAGGTGTTTGATTATATTTTTGCTTTTTGGGGCTGTGCCGACGACTATGTCGAGTCGGAGACCTCGAGGAACATACTTAAATTCGGGCGTAGCGTCGAAAGGCTTGATTTATATACGCGCTTTTCGTATCCTACCGAGCTTATAAAAAAAGAGTTCAGTATTTTGCTGAACAGACTTTATAAGGTAGGAATTGACTGTAATATTGAGGCTACCGACCGTCTTATTTCGATTATCCTTGAAAAGGACTCTTTTGATGACGATAAGAACACAATTCTCAATGAGCTTTCAAGGCTTTTCACAACTACAACGGTATATTGAGGTGGAATATGAACGAGCTTGAATTTACCTATAAAATGGATATAGACTTTTCCTCTGATGTGTTCAAGCACTGTTATTCGTTACGCTGCGTTCCGTTTGACAACGAGTTTCAGAAAATCAAGGAAGTTACTGTGGATATTACGCCGTCAAACAACCGAACCTATACGACCGACGGCTTCGGAAATACCGTTTTGACTGACAGGATTATCGTGCCGCACCGTCATTTCAGCGTATATGTTCACGGCACGGCGCAGACGGATATAACAAAAAAGCAGCCCGAAAAGCTCAACGGAATATATAAATATCCCTCCGAATATACCAAGGCAGGGGAGAGCATAAAAAATTTTTTATCACAGCTTCCGCAGAATTTTGTCACAACTCCGGTTGACACCGCAGAACGGCTTATGAAAGAGATTCATAAGGTGTTCTGCTACCAAAGCGGTGCGACAAGCATAAGCACAACCGCTGACGAGGCATTGAAGCTCGGCTGCGGCGTGTGTCAGGATTATTCGCATATTTTTATTTCTGTCGCAAGAACACTCGGAATTCCGTCCCGATATGTTGCGGGCATACAAAAGGGAACAGGTGAGACCCATGCTTGGGCTGAGGTGTACGATAACGGAATATGGACTGGAATAGATGTCACAAACAACAGGATGATAGACGACACATATTTGCAGTTAAGCCACGGCAGGGATTTTTCCGATTGCGGAATAAACCGAGGCTTGCTTATCGGCGGCGGAACACAAAGTCAGTCAATATCGGCGCAAGTAAAGGTGCTTTGACAATTTAATGAAATCATAACCACTAGTAAACTAGTGGTTTGCACAGGCCCTATAAGGGCCGCCTAC
>CAVFQD010000070.1:0-8388 GCA_963624605.1 Eshraghiella crossota
CGTGCGTATGATGGCAACCCTCTGCTTCTGACCGCCCGACAGCTGCGACGGATAAGCGTTCGCCTTGTCCTCAAGACCTATCCTTTTAAGCAGCTCTGTCGCCTGTTCGCGAGCCTGAGCCTTTATTTCCTTTGAACTCTTTATCGGCTCGTTGTTCGGGTTTTTACGGCGAAGCTTTCTCATGCGCTTCTTTTCGACATAAACGGGAGCGAGCATAATGTTTTCAATAACCGTCTTGTTGTTGAAGAGATTGAAATGCTGAAAAACCATTCCCATTTTCTGACGGTGTATGTTGATGTCGACCTTCATATCGGCAATATCGACGCCGTTGAAAATAATGCTTCCCGAGGTTGGGTCCTCCATACAGTTAAGGCAACGCAAAAATGTTGACTTACCCGAGCCCGACGGACCTATGACAACAACCTTTTCGCCCTTTTCGATGTTTATATTGATTCCCTTGAGAACCTCGTTATCACCGAAGGATTTGTGTAACTCGATGACGTTTATCACTCTTATTCAGACTCCTTTCGGTGATTTTTATCATAGCCGTAACAATAAGTACGAGTACAATATAAATTGCTGCCATAACAAGGTACGGCACCATAAATTCGTAGTTGTTTGTTCCGATATACTTGAATGCGACATAGAGGTCATTGGCGCCTACAAAGCTTACAATCGAGGTGTCCTTAATAAGCGCAATAAACTCGTTGCCGAGCGTCGGAAGAATATTCTTGACAGCCTGCGGAATAACAATTTTTGCCATTGTTGTGAAATATGTCAAACCGACGGAACGGCCGCCCTCCATCTGTCCCGAGTCAACGGAGTTTATACCTCCGCGGACAATTTCCGAAACATATGCGCCCGAATTCATACCGTAAATTATTATACAGGAAGCCAACGCCGTAAGCTGAAGTCCCAGAAGCGGTCTTAAAACATAATAACCGACCAACAGCTGAACAACAATCGGCGTACCTCTGAAAAACGCAACATATATATGGCAAATTCTGTCAAGGACCTTGACCGTTTTCCTGTATTTCGGCATAACCTCAATCGAAGCAATTATCATACCGATAAATATACCGATAACAAGACCGAGAACAGCTATCAAAACAGTGTTCTGCAAGCCCTCAACGACCCTGTGGTAACCGCCGTTATCTACAAATGCTCTGATAAAAGCATCCCATTTTGTCTGAAAATTACCCATTAAAATCTTCCTTATGATAATCATAAATACCCCGTTTGCTCACAAACGGGGTACTGCTGTTTGCCGTAAAATTACTGCATAGCGTTAATCGCTTTTGTGATGCAAGCCGCAGGAGCTTCGTCAATGATAACATAATCGACATCTCCGTTAAGCATTGCGCTGACAGCAAGCGAGCCGTTGGTGTAGCCTACCGACTTAGCCTTAAGTCCGGGGAAATCAAAGCCCTCGTCGCCGTCAACATACAGGTTGCCTGTGGTGCCGGTCTGAACGCCGATTTTAACCGTCTCGTCAAAGGTGTCAAACACCTTTTCAACATCTTCCTTGGTTTTGCAATCGGCAAATTTTGTATCGGTGCTCTTGACAATAAGCTTCTGAGCGGCATTGTAATATGTGTCGGAGAAGCTTACAAGCTTTGCACGCTCTTCGTTGACAGTGATACCCGCCATACCGATGTCCGCGCCGTTTGTGTTAAGAGTTGAGAATATTGCGTCAAAGTCGATTGACTTGATAACAAGTTCTTTACCGAGGTAGTCGGCAAGCATCTGAGCAAATTCCATATCGATACCTACGAACTTATCGCCCGAGGTGTATTCAAACGGTTCAAAGCCGGGCTCCGTAACAACAACGAGCTGATCCTTTGAGCTGTCCTCAACGGCAGATGTGATTTCAACCGGAGTGCCGTCTCCGAAATAATGGTTGATTACTTCATCGAACTTTCCGTTCGCCTTGATTTCTGCAAGGAAGGTGTTAACTGAAGCAAGAAGCTCTGCGTCGTTGGGGTTAACCGCAAATGCGTATTCCTCGCTTGAAAGCGGAATATCAATTACCTGTGCTGTAGCCTTTTCGGTTTTTCCGCAAGCCGCAAAGCAGCCTACTACCGTCAAAAGTGCAAGAACCGCCGAAAGAGCTTTAGTAACTTTTTTCATTATGTTTTCCTCCCGAATATTTTATTTTCCAAATTATACAACATTGTGAAATAAAATGCAAGTGTAATGTATAAATCCCCGTAGGTCGCCTAACTTTTTTTATTCCTGAAAACCACAAGCTTTGAGAAAACATAGTTAAGGACGACCACAATGACCGATACCACAGCCTTTGCAAGAGCGCCGTCAACGCCGAACAGCGTTTGGTTAAGCCCGATTTTAACAAGCAGCGGCACGCTGAAAATTTCAAGCACGCCCGTAGCCGCCCTTGCGGCAACAAAGGAGATAAATTCCTTTAGCAATATCACTGGCTTAAAGCTTTTGCTCTCAAACACCCATATTTTATTTGTTATGAATGCGAACAGCACGCCCGCAACCCACGCAACGGCATTGCTTAAAGTGAGCTTTGCGCTCTCCGCCATACTGTCCGGCAGAGCAAGAACCAGAACGGTATACACCGCCCAATTCACCAAGGTAGTCAGCACACCGAAAACAACATAAGTTATCAGCTCACGGTATTTGATTATCAGTTCCTTTATTTTTTTCATAAAGCGTCCTTTTCTGCCAAGAACGGCATCCTTCCGTAATTTATGTTTGCCCTGCCTGTGAAGACGGGAAGCTGCCCTCATCAGCTTGTCAGCTCCGAAAACAACTCAAGGAATTCACGCTTAGTCTCGTCGATAGGCTTTATACTCCGCCTTAAATCCACACTTATCGGCGTTGCGGGTGTGTTCAGCTCCTCGCCGTTGAAAAGCTGAAATTCATAGTAAAGCATTGCGTCGTCAATGCTCCTTGCAAGGCTTATTTCCTCCTCGGAAAGCTCACCGATGTATTTTGAAAAAATTATTTTCTGATATTCCTTTTCAATCTCGGAAAAATACGGAATTTTGAGCTTGAGCGGTCTTGTCATATCGCCGATATAAGCCTCCGCCGCATCGTGGAGCAGGCACAAAAGCTGAACCCTTTTGCCGTATCCCCTGCTGCCTGCCTCAAGAGCGCAGTTTATGCTGTGCCTTGCTACGGAAAAGAAGGTATCAAAATGCCCGTTCGCCCTTGTCAGCATCGAAAGCGCGTGGGCAATGTCGGTGATGTCTATGTCCTGCGCCGTCGGCTTTGTCGGGTCAAGCCTTATGTGACTTATTGTCGTTATACAGTTTTTGTCAACCATAATATCACCTGAAATCTGTTTTTGGAATTGAAGTTAAAGGCGTGTGATACATAGGCTCCCTCTGACGGGCAACATATGCGACCGCTGCCTGTGGCGGATAAAGGGAGCATCTGTTGGCGTAGCGGTCGATTTTGTGCGGCGCTCCAAGCCGCACTTGCAAACATAGGCTCCCTCTGACGAGGGAGCTGTCAAACGCTCTGCGTTTGACTGAGGGAGAGATACTGAAAATTTGATGTTTATTGCCTCTCTCCTTCCGTCACGCCTGCGGCGTGCCACCTTCCTCGTCAGAGGAAGGCATTTTATTTGTTTCCTCTTTAACTGCTCTGTCAATATACTCGCATACGCCGTAAAAATTATTAGTAATATCCAAATTACATATCCTAATAACTTTAACCTTTTGCTTATTCAGCTCAAGAGTACGGATATTATCTCTGTTCCTGTTCAAATCCGAATAATGCCCACCGCCGTCGAGTTCTACAGCCAGCCCTGCCTTAGCACAATAAAAATCCACAATATATTCCCCTATTGCTTTCTGACGCTGAAACCGTATAGGATAGTTCCTTAAAAAATCATACCATAGTTTTCTTTCCCAAGGGGTCATTTCTTTTCTTAACTTTTTGGCAAGCGATATATTCTGCTTATTATAATCTTTCATAACTTTCTCACCGCATTTTATATCATACCATTTTCCCACGGGCTTTTCAAGGTTGGGGAAACGGTGTATAATATTCCCGAGGCGATACAATGGAAAAATTTATTGAGAGGGAAAAGCTCTCCAAAAAAGCAAGGCGTGAGCTTGACAGGAAAAATCGCAAAGGCTGGAACGGGCTATCCCCCGTAACACGGAAATCGGTAAACAAAAAAGCATATTCACGAAAACGGGTTCGCAAAATCGACGGTGATTGGCTGAGTGTTCATAAGGAAGTATTGGTTTCTCGCATAAAAATTTATTATGCCTTTGTCGGAAAGCCTCGCAAGGCGACAGCCTTGCTTCGTTTCCCAACTTCTGCATAAAAGAATTTTTATAGCTACGAAACTGCAACGCACTTCAAAATGATATATTTTTGATACAAGAAAAGGCAACCCCCGCAGATAATGCTGACGCATATCTGTGGGGGTTAACGCATTATTGTGCAAAAAGATGTTATTTTGAAGCAAAACTGCCTTATGAACGCTCAGCCTTTTACGAACCTTTTTTCATTGATACGGGCGTAAACTTATGCTAATATATATTCGGGTGATTTTATGGGCGAATATTACCGCACTTTCAACGATGAAACGGCGGAAATGTTTTCACAAAAAGTGTATAAGCTGTCGCTTGACGGCGGTATGACCTGCCCCAACCGTGACGGAACGGTTGGCACGGGCGGCTGTATTTTCTGCTCGGCAGGCGGAAGCGGAGACTTTTCCGAAAAGCGGTGCGATAGCATTGACCTGCAAATAGAGAAGGCTAAAAATCAGGTCTCAAAAAAATTCAAGGGCGATAAATACATAGCGTATTTCCAAAGCTACACAAACACATATGCCGATATAAATTACCTCGAAAGCGTATTTTATCCCGCAATAAACAATCCCGATATTGTCGCTGTGTCAATAGGGACACGCCCCGACTGTCTCGGGAAACATGTGCTCGCCCTGCTCGGACGCCTCAACAAAATAAAGCCCGTGTATGTCGAGCTCGGACTTCAAACCTCGAATGAGCAGACGGCTCGGCTCATAAACCGAGGTTACACGCTTGATGTGTTTGACAACGCCATGACGAACCTCAAAGCAACGGGCGTGAAAACCGTCGTTCACATAATTTTAGGCTTGCCGCACGAGACAAAGGAAGATATGGCGCGCTCGGTAAGGTATGTTGTGAACAGCGGCGCGGACGGAATAAAGCTACAGCTTTTGCATGTGCTCAAAGGCACCGAGCTTGAAAGGATGTACCTAAACGGCGAATTTGAAACCTTCAACCTTAACGACTATGTCAACACCGTGTGCGATATGATAGCCCTTGTGCCGAAAAGCGTTACAATCCACCGCATAACGGGGGACGCGCCGAAAAAACTGCTTGTTTCTCCGACGTGGTCGGCGGACAAAAAAAGAGTCCTCAACGCCATAAGCCGAGAACTCAAAAGAAGAAAAGAAAATATATAAAAGCAGACACAAAAAGACGGAAGCTGAGTGTTCAGCCTCCGTCTGTTTTTTATTAAAGAACGTAAATTATAACATCTCTTGAACCCCACTGCTTGCACTGTGCGGTCGAGTTCATAAACAAGTCCACCGTAAATTTGCCCTTTTTGACAAATCCGCCAGTATCTGCAGCTATGCAATAGCCGTAAACTATGCCGTCGGTCGATACGATGTACAATTCCGTACCGTACGGGAACTGATTGGGGTCAACTGCGATATAACCGGGCTTTACGGTTCTGCCGCTTGCGGTCTTAGCGCCTGCCGAAGCCGAATAAGCCGCCGCCTTACCCGTTACAATTTTTTTGTATGAGGTCGGAACTCCGTTTTCAAGCGTAAGGCTTGACGGAGGAGTGAGCTCGGAAATGGGCGCTCCGCCGTTTTTGAGAGCAGCCACGGTAACAGCGGGCTTCTCCTTTGTGCCGACCGTCTTTATCTGCGGTACCGCTTCTTTTGTAACGGTCTCGCTTACAACGCTTGACGAAGCGAGCTGACCGTCAACTATTTTATCCGAATAAACAACTGTCTTTGAGCCGTTTGAGCCCTTCTGAGTAACCTTGGTCGTTCCGAGATAAAGCTCATCCGAGTTTACGGTCTGTGTGGAATAAGCGATAGCTTCCTGCGCCGTTCTCTCAACATATTGCACACGGTAAACGGTAATCTGTATGCCGTCATAAAGAGCGGTGTCGGCAGCCGGCGAAGCCTCATCGTTTTCGCCGAGTGTAATTCCCGCCTCGGAAACTGCGTCTGCGACCGTTCCGTCACCGGTTTTCAGTTCAACCGTTGCCCCGTCTGCCGTAACGGATACGCTGTATGCAGTCTGAAGAACAACATTCATTGAATTTTGAAGAACCGTTGTTTCGGGAAGATTTACAAGAATGTCCTCGCCGAGCGTTACGCCCTTTGCCGCAAGGAAGTCGGCAACAGTGCCTGCAAATTTTTCACTTGTAACATTTCCCTGAATATCTGTAAAAGTGAAGTCCGCCGAACGGTAGAGAACAATAACACTGTCCTGACCCACCGTAAAGCCGTCAAGATTGAGAACATCGTCGTTTGTTATGACGATACCCGCCTGATCGACTATGGACTGCGGATTCGATTTGAAAGTCGAAACTCTCGTGATTTCCGAGCCGTCATAAATGTCAACATTGTAGGTGCTCGGAGAGGCGGCAAAAGCAGTGCCCGCACACATAACCGCAAGAACGATTATAAGCGCCGTTACTCTCGAAAGAGTGTAACGCGTTGCGTTTGCGTAGCCTTTTAATTCAGTAATCATCATTATGCTCCTTTAACTCATACCTCTTCGTTCGGAAAAAGATCCCGGAAAAGGCTGTTGGACGCCTTCGGATTTTCTGTAAATTTCGGCGTTTGTGCCGAGAGAAAAAGCGAATTTTTCAGCGCCTCTGTTATTCTCGCGTTTTGACTTTTGCCATTATATTTACTCATTTGTGAATTGTCAAATTTTTTGAAATGAGTTTTTTGTGCAAATTGCACAAAGTGAAATGTCAAATTATGTCAAATCACGGTTTTTCGCCTTGAAAGACTTCAACTGATTAAAGCGTTTGCGGTGAATATTTGTGTAATTGTTAAAAATTTGCGATTTGTGGCGAACGCACACCCGTTTTTGGCTGAATTTTGCCCTCAAAACGCCCGTTTTTTGCCAAATATTCTATATATAGTATATTAAACGGTGGTGATTTAATTCATTTTTTCAGGATATTTTTGAAAAATAAGGGGATTTTTTCATTAAATCCACCTCTGAGGGTATAAAAAGCACCTAAATTCGCCCATTTTTATGGGAATTTGTTTTTTTCTGTAAATTTAATAGAAATACTATTGTATTTATGATAAAATGTTTTAGAAAAAACGAACGGTTTTAAGAGGTTAAAAAGATGAAAAGTTTCACGATAAAGGGCAACGACAGCGACCAGCGGCTTGACAAATTCATTAAGAAAAGCGTGCCTAATCTGCCGCAGTCTTTAATGTATAAATACATCCGCACAAAGCGCATAAAGGTAAACTCAAAAAGGGCTGAAATTTCGACCAGACTTCAGGTTGGCGATGTTGTGGATATGTACATAAACGACGAGTTTTTTGCACCGTCCGAAAAGCATTATGATTTTATGAAAGCCTCAAAAAATCTTGACATCATATACGAGGACGAAAACATCCTTCTTCTGAACAAAAAGCAGGGCGTTCTCTGCCATCCCGACGATAAGGAATACATCGACACTCTCATAGGCAGAGTGAAGAGATATTTATATGAAAAGGGCGAATACAACCCCGACGAGGAAAGCTCGTTTGTCCCGTCGCTTGTAAACAGAATTGACAGAAACACAGGCGGAATTGTAATTGCGGCAAAAAATGCAGAGAGTCTGCGCATACTCAATGAAAAAATGAAGCTGCGTGAGCTTCACAAATATTATCTCTGCGTCACTGTCGGCACGCCCCGTGAAAGAAGCGCAATACTCGGAGGTTATCTTGTAAAGGATGAAAAGAGCAACACCGTTACGGTATCGAAAAAGCCGTCCGAGGGTGCAAAGAGCATAAAGACCAAATACAGGGTGCTCGACAGCATAGACGGCTTGAGTCTTGTTGAAATAGAGCTGCTCACGGGCAGGACGCATCAGATAAGGGCGCATATGGCGTCGATAGGCTGTCCGCTTCTCGGCGACGGCAAATACGGCAAAAACCGTGACAACAAGAAATTCGGCGGCTACAAGAAGCAGATGCTTTATTCCTACAAATTGAAATTTGATTTCAAGACCGACGCGGGTCGCCTCGGCTACCTCGACCAAAGAGTGTTTGAGGTTGAGGATGTGTGGTTCAAGGAGGAATTTTATACGGGAAAGCTTGTATGATTTTCTATACTATTATATATATAATAAAAAGCGAATAAAATTTAAGATATTTACGGC
>CAVFQD010000071.1:0-8063 GCA_963624605.1 Eshraghiella crossota
CGGCATATCTGATAAATTCATAACCGATACCCATAACAAGCGGCATAATAAGCAGCTTTATAAATATCCACAGCATTCTGTTAATGTCGGCAAGATTCGGAAAAATAAGAACAAGCGCTGACGACAGCAAGATGCTCAAAAGTATCATAACAAACATAAAGCTTGTACCGCATCTCGGATGAAATCTAATCTGCTTTCTAACATTTTCGACAGTCAGCTCAAGACCGTTTTCATAGCAAAAGATTGATTTGTGTTCCGCACCGTGGTACATAAACACACGCTTAATCTCCTTCATCTGTGACACGGCAAGCATATAGAGAACAAAAATGATTATTCTGATTATGCCCTCAAACAGCGGATGAAATTCAAGAAGCTTTCCGAAAGTGAGCTTGTCAACGGCAAAGCTCGGCAGCCACATAAACAGGAAGAAAGCAAGCGCAAAGCCGAGAACGGCGGAAATTACGCCGACAGCGTTCATCATTTTCTCACCGAAGTGCTTTTCAATCCATCTGTCGAGCTTTGACATCTCCTCTTCCGGTGGATTTTCAAGACCTCTTGTTGACTTTTCGGCTGACTCCATAAGATAACCGTAGCCCGTAACAAGAGACTCCACAAAGCCGACAACACCTCTGATAAGAGGTAAAGAAAAGAACTTATTTTTTTCTCTCCATGGCTTAACATCCTTATATTCGGTCTCAATAGTTCCGTTGGGAAGTCTTACCGACATTGCGGCGCCTTTTGGTCCGCACATCATTATGCCCTCGATAAGTGCCTGACCGCCGACTGATGTCTTATGCTTTTTGCTGACTTGATTACTCAATTTTATACCTCACAATTATGAATTTGCTTTAATCGTTACCTGTATGGTATAGTCTCCGTGAGCCCAACATGAGGTATTGTCACGAACAGATATACTCACAGGTACCGAAACTGTACCCGATGTTGCACTGACCTGGGAGAGGTCAACCTCAGCATAGATATTATTCGGATTAAGCGACTCAACAGCACTTGCCGGACCGATAATTTTAACATTTGACAGCGTCTGCTGCGAAATTGTGCCCTCGTAGCCGTCCTTCTGCTTTGTTACGGAAATATTTGAAGACGTTATCGAAACATAGGTTGATACGACATTATTCATATTTACGCTTACTCTGAAGCGTTCGACAGAGTCGGTTATTGTATAATCCGTAATATCGTCCTTTTTGAAGGTAAAGGTGTTGTTGCCTGCGTCAAGACTGTTGAAATCTATTGTACCGACGCTGATTTCCTTGATGTCGTCAATTTTTTCTACGGGAACGCCCACCTTTACCGACGACGGATAAACAGTCATATTCATAGAGCCCAGAAGATAATCGGCAGGTGCGTTTTTAAGCGTTACGGTGGTTGGAAGGACAACCTCCTTCAAAACGGGTATTGTAAGGGTTATTCCGCCTTCGCCGACATCTATCGAGGTGTTTACAAATTCCGTGCTTTCCGCTCCTAGCAGCTGAATTTCCGGTGTAAAGGTTGAGGTTGTTTCAATTACTTTATCAATATTCACGGTGGCCGCAACACCTGTTATTTTATTTATTTCGGTAGACGGTCCGCTGACTCTGACGGTGCTCTTTGAAAAGACAACATTGCCCTGAATACAGCCATCGGGAACAATACTGTTAAGATCGGTGACTATGTTTGCTTCAAGCGGAAATTCTTTTTCTTTATAAGTGTCAAAATAAACGGAAATATAGTTCTGTGAAAGCGAAACTATTGTAAAATCCTGCCCTTTTGACGGGGACGCTTTCAAAAGCAACGATTTATTTCCGGCAGAATCGACAAAATTGGTCTGTGCCGTAACCTTAATATCGTCTGCCGTAAGAGAAGACACAATAAACTTCTTGCCTGAAACAGTAACATCAACCGTATAGGTTTCGTTGCCGAACACCTGCAAGCCGAGCTGTGAAGGGACGCTGTTTTCCGTATCGATATACACCGGAACGGAAACAATAACATTCTCGACTATCGGGCTTTTGTCAACCGAAACCCAAAGCCAAACGCCAAATGCGCAAACAAGAGAAAAACAAACGACAAATTTATTATTTGAGAACCATTTGCGGTAATTAAAAAAGCGTCTTAATTTGGTAAATTTTTCTTTCATTGTTTATGACGCCCCTTTTTTATGGTTTTTAAGAAGCCCTTTTCGTCGTTATCCTCGGGAATAAATGTTTTTGTAAGCAATTCGCGAAGATCGCCGTCGGAAAGATTTCTTTTAAGATTACCCTTTTCGGCAACTGAAATTATTCCCGTCTCCTCTGAGACTACAACAATAAGCGCATCACTCTGCTCACTCATACCGATCGCGGCACGATGCCTTGTACCGAGCGAGCTGTTGATATTTGTATTGGCGGTTAAAGGAAGTATACAGCCTGCCGCACAAATTCTGCGATCCTTGATTATCATTGCTCCGTCGTGAAGCGGCGCTTTCGGGAAAAAGATATTTTCGATCATTTCGACCGACGGCTCCGCATCGATTCTTGTACCGGTATCGATTATCTGTCCGAGAAGCGAACCGCGTTCAAAGACAATTAAAGCGCCGACCTTATCATCGCTCATATCGGCGCAAGAACGGCAGACGGAGTTAATCATTCTGCTGACAGGCTCGTATTTTTTCGTTTTATCGTTACCCTTGATAATATTGTTAAGCGAGCTTCGTCCGACGCTTTCGATAGCATGCCTTATTTCCGGAGAAAATATAACGACAAGGATCAATAACAAATTCGGGAAGAAAAGAGAAAACAGATATGAACTTGCCTGCATTTTAAGAAGGGACACAACAGCGTATATTATAAAAATAAGGATAAAGCCCTTTGCAAGCTGAATAGCCTTGGTGTCTCTGATAAGAACGATAGCGCCGTAAATTATCAACGCAACAAAAAGTATGTCAAGTGTGTCCGAAATTCCGTTAAAGGACATAAGCGCATTTTTCATTTCCGAAAAAAATTCGGAAGCAGTCATCAATTTTTCCATTAAACCACCTTTTTTTGACAAGAAAATACAATATATCACGATACATAAAAATAAAGTTATACATAATCGTGATATATTGTACCATAAATATCAGCTTTTGGCAATTTCAAATACCGAATTTAACAATAAATTCACATCATTCATATTTGTGAAAAATGACGGAGCCGCTCTGACGGTTCCCGTGTCCTCTGTACCGTAGGTTTTATGTGCCAAAACGGCACAGTGCAAGCCCGCACGCACGGCAATCCCCTTTTCGTTGAGAAGCGCACCGATCTCTTCGCTGTTTTTGCCTTTGACATTAAAAGAAACAAGCGGAGCAAAGCTCTCGTATTCCGACTCAAAATCCGTATAGGTAATTACATTTTTCATAGCTTTGAGTTCGGAGCTTATCTTTTTCATTACAGCCGTCTCGTGAGAGCGGATTTTTTTCGTATCTGCCCGTTTAACGAATTTCATACCTGCGTTTATGCCTGCGATAAGAGGTACGCTCAATGTTCCGCTTTCAAACCTTTCGGGTAAATTCTGCGGTTGCGACAACATTGCTGAATAACTGCCCGTTCCGCCCTCTACAATAGTGTCAAGCGCAAGGCTTCCGTTTATAATCATCATACCCGACGCCATCGGGGCATATAAGCCCTTATGAGCCGCAACACAGAGAATATCTATTCCGTCTCTTTTGCAGTCAATATCGAAAACGCCCGAAATTTGAGCACCGTCAACAATAAATTTCAAACCGTGCTTCTTACAAAGCGCCGATAATCCTTTAATCGGAGGCATTTTGCCGAAAACATTCGACGCACCCGTACAGACAACGGCGACCGTGTTATCCCTTATGAGCCGTTCAAAATTCATATAGGTCTCTCCGTCGTATTTTTCCACTCTTGCAATGCTGTAATCGCACACTCCCCTGTTTTTGAGAGTTTCAAGGGGTCTTACTACCGCATTATGCTCCAAAGAAGAGATTATAAAGTGAGAATTTTTCTTTGCAAGTCCTTTAATGGCACAGTTTAACGCAAAAGTACAGTTAGGTGTAAATATTACATTCATCGGGTCGTCGGTTCCGAACATTTCACACGCCGTTTTTCTTGTATCATAAATCAATTCCGCAGTCGAATAAGCCATACTGTGCCCCGCTCTTCCGGGGTTTGCGCCGTAAACACGTATTGCGTTTGTAACCGAGGTAATTACGCTTTCAGGCTTCGGATAAGTCGTTGCGGCATTGTCAAAATATATCATTATTTCCACACAGCTTCTGTTACGGGAACTCCGTGAAGCTCTAAAACAGACACCGTATTGCGAGGTGCGTTGTAAACATAGAGTATATAGCTGCAACCCTCTTTTGCCTTTGGTCTGGGATTCTTTTCCACGGTTGACCGCACGCCTTTCATTCTGAGAATATCTCTCGCTTTCAGTGCATAGGTTACCGAGGACAGTTTTACAATAAGATTCATCATTTCACCGCCCGTATAATACTTCATTACATTTTATGCAAATACTCTCTTTAGTTGAAACGCAACCAAACATAACACGATCACAGCGACAAATGAAATAAGTTGATTTACACAAGAATAAAGCCTCGCTTTAACGAGGCTTTTACATTACACCGACGGAATGTGGAGCTTTTGGTTTTGCTCGACGCAGTCGGTTGTTATATTATTCTCCGTACAGATAAGATCAACTCTTGTGTTGTATCTTCTTGCAATATCCCAAAGCTCCTCCCCCTGCTGTGCAAAATAAATCGTCAGAGCGGCAGAGCGTTTTTTCTTTTTCTTGGTTTCGTCACAGGATATCTCTGAAATCACCTGCTTTCTCGTTACATCGAAAATCATACCGCTGATTTCGGTTTCAATTCTTACATCAAGCTTATTGTCTGCGGAAAGGATATAATCGATACCCGTCGGCGTTACGCTGCAGCTTGCCGAGGAGCTTTCGCTGACTGCCGTCGCCCGTTTGTAGCTGAACTCGATTTCCCGGTCAAAGGACTGTAATTCATTTTCCGAATTGAGCGCCAGGAAGCTTATGTCCGCCTTTCCGCTTACAAGTATCTCCTTTTCCGATACGGAGGTCGTGCAGTTAATGCCGTTACAGCAAATATCCTCAACGGACTTGATGCTCGTACCGCTTATCTCAACGGAACCCTTGCAAAGATATGTATCGTTGAATTTTTCGGAAATATTCTTTATTTCAACGCTTTCCTTTTGATACTGCGTTTCGTACTCGGTCGAATAAGCGTCGGTTGTATATTGAATACTATCATTTTCGTATATGCTTATATCAGCTCTGATAACCGCCGAAACATCAATCAAACGCAGTGCGCCGCTCGAATCTGTCTTTGCATGGACTTCAACTGACGGAACGCTCAGCGTTACAAAATCCGTGCAATCCTCGGAGGTTGCCGCCTCGACTATCTGACTTATAGGCATTGAGTTTTCAATCTTTTCAAGTGTGCAGTCGCCGTCCGTAAGATAAACAACCTTTACCCTCAACTCTCCTTTTATGAGAATTTTACCCATAACAAGCTTTGTGCTGTCAAGCACGGCAACGGCATCACAACGGACAATCTGCCCGATTGTCCCCTGCGATGCGCCGATTTCAATCGTTTCGTTCATTGAAAACGGTCTTGACACGCAATCCTTGAGATTGGAAACATTCCCCGATTTCGTCCTTAACTGAATGTTGTTGTCTTCACAGGAGCAGACGATTTTTTTATCGCATCTCTCATATGCCCTGAATTCAATGCTGATGCTACCCCTTATATCAATCCTCCGCTGACTGATAACACGGCAATTTACATATTGTGTTTTTGCGCCGGCGGTACAGGTGCAGTTCTCGGCTTTCGGGGTCTCAACCGATTTTGAAACGGGAATTTTCTGCTCAAAGCAGTGAATTTTGCCGTTTTCGCACATATATAGTACGGAGATAACTGCATTTCCGTCTGCCGTTATACGGTTTCCGCCCGAGGTAACGCCTGCGATGTTTGCTTTAAGCGTGCACTTGATTACCCTGACAATATCGGGAAAATAATCGGGTAAAGTGATGTCGCTTTCTATCTGTTGCTCCGCAGTCTCCTCGTAAGCAAGCTTTTTCATTGAAATATCGGTGTTTACGGTGTTAATATCCATTTGCGGCCTCCTTAAATTTTAACCTATAAAAATATATTCGTGCAAACGGACAATTATTCAAAAATTTATGTGTTGAAAAAGCGGTTAAAATCTGTCATACTGTTATGGGTGAAAAATATGAAAGAAATGTATGAAAGAACACAAATGCTTTTCGGCAGTGAAAATATCGAAAAAATCAAATGCTCGCACATTGCGGTTTTCGGCGTGGGCGGCGTCGGCTCGTTTGCGTGTGAAGCACTTGCGAGAGCAGGTATAGGTAAATTTGACCTTATCGACAACGATGTTGTGGCGCCCTCAAATCTCAACAGGCAGTTGGTTGCGCTGACAAGCACGATAGGCAAATACAAGGTCGATGTTATGAAGGAACGAATACTCGACATCAACCCCGAAGCCGAAGTGAATACCTATAAAACCTTTTATCTCCCCGAGACGGCAGACGAATTTGACTTTACAAAATATGATTATATAATCGACGCTATCGACACGGTGGCAGGTAAGGTTGAAATAGTCGTAAACGCCGACAAGGCGAAAACTCCCGTTATTTCAAGTATGGGCGCAGGCAACAAGGTAAATCCCGATATGTTCGAGGTTGCGGATATTTACAAAACATCTGTCTGCCCTCTTGCAAAGGTTATGAGAACGAGTCTTAAAAAGCTCGGGATAAAAAAGCTGAAAGTCGTATATTCAAAAGAAAAGCCGATAAAAAACGACACAGGCGTCCGCTATCCGGGAAGCAACTCCTTTACTCCGTCCGTTGCAGGGCTTATAATCGCAGGCGAAGTGATAAAGGATATAACGGGCTTTCGCAATAAAGGTTAATATAATAAGCATACCTTATTCTATACAAATAACACAAATAACGGTTGTGTGTGATAGTAACTATTCCGAGCATTGCTATGTGGAATAAAATTCTCCTGAAATTTTATAAAAATTATTACCCCTGTTCATAATAAGAGCAGGGGTTCTGTTTTGTACATATTTTTCAAAAGGGAATGATTATGTGCAGTACAGTAAAGTCGAAATTTGCGGAGTAAATACCTCAAAGCTGACAGTGTTAAAGGAAAAGGAAAAAATCGAGCTTTTGAAGGCGATGCACTCAGGTGACAAATATGCTCGGGATAAGCTTATCAACGGAAATTTGCGGCTTGTACTGTCGGTAATTCAACGCTTTACAAACAGGGGAGAAAACCTTGACGATTTGTTTCAGGTCGGGTGTATCGGGCTTATTAAAGCGATAGATAATTTTGATGTAAGTCAAAATGTACGCTTCTCCACTTATGCCGTTCCGATGATCATTGGCGAAATACGAAGATATTTGCGAGACAACAATGCCGTGCGAGTTTCGCGCTCTATGAGAGACACGGCGTATCACGCAATGCAGGCAAAGGAAAAACTGCAAATTGAATTGAACAGAGAACCGAGCGTTGAAGAGATTGCAAAGGAATTGGACATTGACACCACGCAGGTTGTGATAGCGCTTGAGTCGATAGTTGACCCTGTAAGTCTTTATGAGCCCGTGTATAACGACGGAGGCGACACGATATATGTTATGGACCAGGTAAGCTCGCTTGACACTGACAAGGATTGGATTGACGAAATTGTCATAAAGGAAACTATAAAGGATCTTTCAGAGCGTGAAAAGCGCATACTTTCCTTGAGGTTTATGCAGGGCAAAACGCAAATGGAAGTAGCTAAGGAGATAGGAATTTCACAAGCGCAGGTATCAAGGCTTGAAAAGAACGTCATAGACAGAATAAAAGGAAAATAAAAAGACGGCATTGCCGTCTTTTTTGCGCTGTTTAATGCTATTATATTATAAAAGCAGTGCTTCAATTAGTTTTTCTGAAATACTTTTGTTAAATTCTTCATATAAGGTATTATTAAAAACATTATTCCTATATATTTCAGAAGTTATAATAACAGAAAACTGATTGAAAT
>CAVFQD010000072.1:0-7928 GCA_963624605.1 Eshraghiella crossota
GACTTGAACCGGTACGGTATTGCTACCGAGGGATTTTAAGTCCCTTGCGTCTGCCGATTTCGCCACACCAGCGAATGTTGCCTTGATATTATATAAAAAATAGCCGTCAAAGTCAATAACGGGTATAAAAATATTTATTCCGATTTTTTCAAAAAAATTATCATTTTCTGTTGACAAATGCGATTTTTAATGTTAACATAGTAGCACATTATCACTTTAGCACGATAAAGCAAAATAAAATCAATATGATTTTGGAGGAAAAAACAATGAAAAAGGTATTAGCAGTAATTTGTGCATTCGTTCTTGTAGCTTGTATGTTTGCAGGCTGCGGAGCTAAAACGGAAACCTCAGACCTCGCTTATGTTCAGGACAAGGGCACTTTGGTAGTAGGTATTACCGAGTTTGAACCTATGGACTACAAGGAGTCGGGCAGCGACGAGTGGATCGGCTTTGACGCAGATATGGCAAAGGCTTTCGCAAAGAGTCTCGGCGTTGAGGTTCAGTTTGTTGTTATTGATTGGGATAACAAGGCACTTGAGCTCAGCGATAAGAAAATCGACTGCGTATGGAACGGTATGACTCTTACAGATGAAGTTAAATCTTCAATGGATTGCTCAAACGCTTATTGCAACAACGGTCAGGTCGTAATCGTAAACAAGGATGTTGCCGATAAATATACAACAGCCGAGGCTTGCAAGGATCTCAAATTTGCTGTCGAAGCAGGTTCGGCGGGCGAAAAGGCGGCAACTGCAAACGGCTACAACGCTACACCAGTAGTTGACCAGGCAACCGCTCTTCTCGAAGTTAAATCGGGCTCATGTGACGCTGCAATTATCGATAAGCTTATGGCGGCGGCTATGGTTGGCGAGGGCACAAGCTATGAAAACCTTACATATACAGTAACTCTCAACGATGAGGAATACGGCGTAGGCTTCCGTCAGGGCAGCGACCTTGTTGCAAAGCTCAACGATTTCTTTACCGCTTCTATGGCAGACGGTTCAATGGAAAAGACAGCTGAGCAGTACGGTGTACAGGCTTCGCTTATTAAATAATCAAATTTCAGAAAACATTATATTTGCCGAACAGAGAATACTTGAGGTACTCTCTGTTTTCGGCGTTTAAGGAGTTTTTATGAGTCAGTTCGCAGAACAGTTCCCGATAGTTTTCAATGCGCTGAATGTCGGTTTCCTGCAAACATTAAAGCTGTTTATTTTCACTTTAATCGGGGCAGTGCCGCTCGGATTGCTTATTTCTTTCGGTTCAATGTCGAAATTTAAGCCGCTTAGCGTACTTATTAAGGTCATTGTATGGATTGTAAGAGGCTCGCCGCTTATGATTCAGCTGCTTATTATTTTCTATTTGCCCGGACTTGTTTTCAACGTTCAGCTTTGGGGCGGCGGCGAGGATGGCAGATTTATGGCGGCTTGTGTTGCGTTTATTCTTAACTATGCCTGCTATTTCTCCGAGATATTCAGAGGCGGTATTGTCAGCGTACCCAAGGGTCAGCAGGAGGCAGGTATCGTACTCGGTATGTCAAAATCGCAAATCTTTTTCAAAGTAACCCTCCTTCAGATGATAAAGCGTATTATACCTCCGATGTCAAACGAGATTATCACTCTTGTAAAGGATACCTCTCTTTCGAGGATTATCGCCTTGCAGGAAATTATATGGGCAGGTCAGTCGTTTATGAAGGGCTCGCACGGAATTTCAGGTGTAATCTGGCCGCTTTTCTTCACGGCGGTTTATTATCTTATTTTCAACGGCGTTCTGACGGTTCTTTTCTCAAAGCTTGAAAAGAAGCTCGACTATTTCAAGGTTTAAGGAGGAGAGAAAATGAACATATTGGAAATTAAGGATTTACGCAAGAATTTTGCCGATAATCAGGTACTTAAAGGTATTTCGCTTACCCTCGAAGAGGGTAAGGTAATGTCGCTTATCGGTTCGTCGGGAAGCGGTAAAACCACGCTTTTAAGATGTATTACGGGTCTTGAAACAGCAGACAGTGGCATTATCAAGGTTGCCGGCAACACTCTTTTTGACGGCTCGGAAAAGGACAGACGCTCAAAAGAGGAGAAAAGAAAAAATCAGCTGCTGACAGGTCTTGTCTTTCAGAACTTTAATCTGTTTCCGCAGTATAATGTATTGAAAAATGTTACTCTTGCCAAGGAACTGCTTTTGAAAGAGGAATTCAAAACAAAAAAGGTTGGCAAGGATGAAAGAAAGCAACAGCTTTTACAGCTTGAAGATGAGGCTAAAAGCATAATTTCAAGCGTAGGGCTTGCCGACAAATTGCAGTCATACCCGTGCGAGCTCTCGGGAGGACAGCAGCAAAGAGTTGCCATTGCAAGGGCGTTGATGCTCTCTCCGAAGCTTTTGTGCTTTGATGAGCCCACCTCGGCACTTGACCCCGAAATCACCGGAGAGGTGCTCAAGGTTATATCAAACCTTGCAAAAGAGGGCAGGACTATGCTTATCGTAACGCACGAAATGGGTTTTGCAAAAAGCGTTTCCGATAAGGTCGTGTTTATGGATGACGGCGTGCTTGCAGAGCAGGGAACACCCAAGGAAATTTTCGACAGTCCCAAAAGTGAAAGGCTTAAAAGCTTCTTAAACTCCACTTTAAGAATGTAAAAGCTAAAAAAGTATAATTGAAAGATGAGAGCTCCGAATATGCACAGGCGTTGTTCGGGGCTTTTGTGATGTTTATGTTGAATTAAATGTGAATATATGGTAATATTAAATCAATATTTAACGGAGGAAATTTATGGCTAAAATTATAAATGTAAGCAAAACGGTTGCTTTGATTTTGATATTGATTTTAACTTTAGGATTTGCCGTGTTTGCAGAGCCGGATAATGTTATTACCGAAACGGGGACAGCCGAAGCAACGCAGCCTCAACAGACTACCGAAGTCGGGACACAAGCTCAGACTCAGACTCAGGCAAAGAGCAATTCCGCTTCTTCAAATAATGAGTTGACCTCGTTGCGCGTCATTGGCAAGAAGCAGGACGGTTCAAGCGTTGAAATTGCTCTTTCGCCGGAATTCAAGCGTTCGACAAGGACATATTCGATTTCCGTACCGTTTGATGTGGAAAGCCTTGAAATTGAAGCTGTTGCGGCTGACGGCAATTCAAAAATCGATATACCGCAGGGCTATCTCAAACTTGATGTCGGTGAAAATAAATCATATGTTTATGTTACGGCGCAAAACGGTTCGAGGCGCACATATTTAATCAACAGCGTCAGAGCAGCCGAGGAAACGACCGTTACAGAGTCAACAACGGTTGTGCCGGAAACAGAAGCTGCCGCCGAAACACAAATTCAAGTATTGACTGAGGCAGTGAGCGTTGACGCACAGCCTGTAGAGCTCAAAAACACAAGCGGAACATATAATAAGCTCGCGATAGCGTTCGGTGCTGTCGGAGCAGCATTGCTTGTTGTGGCAATTATTTTGCTGATAAGAAACAAAAGACTGAGGGAGGGCAGATTTTAATGAAAAAAATCGTCTATGAAGAGTGTCCGTATTGCGGCTCAAAAATGTTGGTTTACGGCTATCAGACAGAGCAGGCATGCGCATACTCCGATGTCAGAGGCGGCGTGTTCGGCTCGCAGATAGTGCATACAATATGCAGGGATTGCGGAAGTATAATTTACAGCAGCGTTGTCCGCCCCGAGGTGTTTAAGGAGTTTTTAGACCCCGAAAACAAAAAAATTTACGAAGAAGCCGAAAAAAACAAACCCAAAAAGGAAAAAGAGGGGATTCTTGAAATTATTGTTGATGAGGAACAATAATAAACATTGATTAAAATCATAAAAAAGCACCTGTAATTCTAAAAAATTACAGGTGCTTAATTTGTTTAAAAATTATAATTTCAAGTTGCTCACATGATAACTCAATGTCATAAGGCTGTCGGAAAGGTGGACATTTTCAACGGCAACGCCGGGGTGGGAGGAAGCGATGTCATAGTGACTGAAGTTCCAGAACCCCTTGATTCCCAATGAAATGAGTTCGTCGGTAATTTCCTTTGCATTATCGCTCGGAATACACAAAACCGCGACAACAGGGGAGTTGTCCTTGCAGAAATTGTACATACCGCTTATATGCCTTATCGGGATATTCCTGACAAGCTGACCGGCAAGAGCCTCGTTCTTGTCGAAAATTCCGATAAGATTAAAGCCTCTGTCCTCAAACGACATATGGGAAGCAACGGCTTTACCGAGGTTGCCTGCGCCGACAAGAATTGTTTTTACATTGTTATCAACACCGAGAATTTTACCGATTTCCTTATAAAGCTGTTCGACATTGTAGCCGTAGCCCTGCTGACCGAAGCCGCCGAAGCAGTTCAGGTCCTGTCTTATCTGTGAGGCGGTAAAGCCCATTTTCTTCGAGAGCTCGCCCGAAGAAATTCTTACTGTACCGCTGTTTTTGATTTCGCCTAAAAACCTGTAATATCTCGGCAGCCGTTTGATAACGGAAGCGGATACAACTGTATTCTTAGCCATAGCTTTTCCTCACTTTGAAAGTTTCTTAACTGTTTCCATCACATAGTCGCCGAACTGCGAGCAGGTAGCTCCGTCCTCACGACCTGTGATAACATACTTCTTGTCCTCAAACATACAGTAGTCAAGTGCTTTTTCAAGCAAATCAGCCTTATCCTGCTTGCCGATGTGTGAAAGGAGCATTACGGAAGCACGAAGCATCGAGCAAGGATCTGCATACTTGCCTCTGCCTTCCTTAATCATTCTCGGAGCGGAGCCGTGAATAGCTTCGAACATAGCGTATCTCTTACCGAGGTTTGCGCTGCCTGCCGTGCCTACGCCGCCCTGAAATTCAGCCGCTTCGTCAGTTATAATATCGCCGTAAAGGTTGGGAAGAATGAATACCTTAAAGTCTTTTCTTCTCTTTTCGTCGATAAGCTTTGCGGTTGTGATGTCAATGTACCACTCGTCAGTTGTGATGTCGGGATATTCCTCGCCGACCTTTTTACAGATGTTGAGGAACTTACCGTCAGTTGTTTTGATTACGTTTGCTTTGTTGATAATCGAAACACGGCCCTTGTTGTTCTTCTTTGCGTATTCATATGCCATTCTTGCAATTCTTTCCGAGCCCTCGGATGTGGTAACGACAAAGTCGATTGCGAGGTCGTCGTCAACATTTACGCCCTTTGAGCCGACTGCATAAGCGCCTTCCGTGTTCTCGCGGAAGAAGGTCCAGTCAATTCCCCGGTCAGCAACCTTAACGGGGCGGACATTTGCGAAGAGGTCAAGCTCTTTACGCATTGCGACATTTGCGCTTTCAATGTTGGGCATACCGCTTCCTGCCTGAGGAGTTGTTGTCGGTCCTTTAAGGATAACATGGCAGGATTTGAGTTCTTCGAGAACATCGTCTGGAATAGCCTTCATATGCTCGATACGGTTTTCGATTGTAAGACCGTCAATTACCTTGAATTCAACCTTACCTGCCTTAACCTCATCGTCAAGCATATATTCGAGAACCCTTGCGGATTCCTTTGTGATTATCGGACCGATGCCGTCGCCGCCGCATACGCCGATAATGATTTTGTCAAGCTTGTCATAATCGATAAATTCTTTGTCGGCTTTAATTCTGTCAGAACGCTCCGACTGTTCACGGACAAGAGCTTCGAACTTTTTAAGAGCCGCCTGCAAATTTTCTTCTGTCATTGTTTTATCCTCCGTATTATATGTTTTCTTTTGTGTAGTTGAGCAAACCGCCGTCAACGATTATATCCTTCTGACGTTGCGAGAGGTCGTATTTAAGCTCGTACTTTTCACCCTTTGTAAGGTTTTCGAGATATACCGTATCATCGTTGAGAATAGCGGATCTGATATTGTTGAGAGCGAGCTCGTCACCCTGGTCTATTTTGTCATAGTCATCCGCATTTGCAAAGTTAAGAGGAATAATACCTGCGTTTATAAGGTTAGCGCAGTGAATTCTTGCAAATGACTTTGTGATAACAGCCTTGATTCCGAGATAGAGCGGAACGAGAGCCGCATGCTCACGGGAAGAGCCCTGACCGTAGTTGGCACCGCCGATTATGAAGCCTTTACCTGCTGCCTTTGCACGCTCTGCAAAGGTCTCGTCACAAACAGAGAAGCAGAACTGAGAAAGATGCGGAATGTTCGAACGGTAGGGGAGTATCTTTGCGCCCGCAGGCATAATGTGGTCTGTTGTGATGTCGTCGCCGACCTTGAGAATTGCCTTTGCCTGAATGCTTTCGGGCATCTTTTCCGTTGTCGGGAAAGGCTTAATGTTAGGTCCGTAAAGCACCTCGACCTTGTCTGCATCTTCGGGGGGAGCAGGCATCTCAACCATATTGTCGTTTACGATAAACGAGTCGGGCATAAGTATGTTGAGCGGAGCGCCGAGAGTTCTCGGGTCTGTAAGCTTACCTGTGAGAGCCGAAACAGCGGCAACCTCGGGGCTTACAAGGTAAATTCCCGCATCCTTTGTTCCCGATCTTCCGAGGAAGTTTCTGTTGAAGGTACGAAGCGAAATACCTGCGGAGTTGGGCGACTGACCCATACCGATGCAAGGACCGCACGCACTTTCAAGAATTCTTGCGCCTGCGGAAATCATATCGGAAAGTCCGCCGTTGAGAGCAAGCATATTGAGCACCTGCTTTGAACCGGGCGCTATGGAAAGGCTTACGCTCGGGCAAACCGTCTTGCCTTTGAGGATAGCCGCAACCTTGAGCATATCCATAAGCGATGAGTTTGTGCACGAACCGATACAAACCTGGTCAACCTTGATTTCGCCGATGTCCTTTACCTTTTTAACCTTGTCGGGCATATGAGGCATAGCCGCCATAGGCTCAAGCTCGGAAAGGTTAATCTCTATTGTCTCGTCATATACTGCGTCGTCGTCAGCCTTGAGTTCGGACCAATCTTCCTCTCTGCCCTGCGCCTTGAGGAACGCCTTTGTAACCTCGTCCGACGGGAATACTGATGTTGTGGCACCGAGTTCGGCACCCATATTCGTGATGGTAGCTCTCTCGGGAACTGAAAGAGTTTTAACGCCGTCGCCCGTGTATTCGATTATTTTGCCTACGCCGCCTTTAACGGTCATAATTCTCAAAACTTCAAGAATTACATCCTTAGCCGCAACATAGGGCTGTAAAGCGCCTGTAAGATGAACATTAACGATTTTGGGCATTGTGATATAGTATGTGCCGCCGCCCATAGCAACAGCAACATCAAGTCCGCCCGCACCCATAGCGAGCATACCGATACCGCCGCCCGTGGGGGTATGGCTGTCCGAACCGATAAGGGTCTTGCCGGGCTTACCGAATCTCTCGAGATGAACCTGATGGCAAATTCCGTTACCTGGGCGCGAGAAGCGGATACCTCTCTTCTTTGCAACCGACTGAATAAATCTGTGGTCGTCTGCGTTTTCAAAGCCTGTCTGCAGCGTGTTGTGGTCGATGTATGCAACGGAGAGCTCTGTTTTGACACGCTCAATTCCCATAGCCTCAAATTCAAGATAAGCCATGGTACCCGTAGCATCCTGGGTCAAAGTCTGGTCGATTTTAAGACCGACTTCGCTGCCGACTGTCATGTCGCCGCTTACAAGATGAGTTTTAATCAATTTTTGTGCAACTGTAAGTCCCATAATTTGTTTCTCCTTATAAAAGTTGTTAACTTTTTTAACAAAGTTTATTCTAAACTATAATATATGTTTTGTCAATAATTTATCAAAGGGAAAATAAAAATTTTTCTCACAAAAACAACTGTTTGTTGATATGCGTCGCGTTTTATGATACAATATCTTGAAACAAAAATAAATCTTCGTTAAAAGGCAATAATTTTAACGGAGGATTTATTTATGAAAAATGACATTAACGAATTTTACAAATTTCAGTCGGGAACGGTTTCCGAGCCCGAAAAAGATGATGAGACCGAACAGCAGG
>CAVFQD010000073.1:0-7779 GCA_963624605.1 Eshraghiella crossota
CAGGAAGCTCATCGCTTAAATATCAGCTTATCGATATGGAAAACGAAACCCTGCTTGCAAAAGGTATCTGCGAACAGATAGGAGACAACAATGCAACCTTTACTCACAAGGTTCCCTCTTGTCCCGAAAAAACCATTAAAAGTGAACCCCATCTTATGGCTGACCACAGCGAAGCTATTCAGTTGGTTCTCAACACTCTTGTTGACCCCGAGCACGGAGTTATTAAATCAATGGATGAAATCGGCGCGGTAGGACACAGAGTTCTCCACGGTGCGGAAAAGTTCTCGGCTTCCGTTCTCGTTACCGAAGAAATGAAAGAAACCGTCAGAGAATGCTTTAAGTTCGGTCCTCTCCATAACCCTGCTAACCTTAAAGGTATTGAGGCTTGCGAAAAGATTATGAACGTTCCGCAGGTTGCCGTATTTGACACCGGCTTCCATCAGACAATGCCCGACTATGCATATATGTATGCTCTCCCCTATGAGCTTTACGAAAAGGACGGCATCAGAAAGTACGGCTTCCACGGCACCTCGCACAGATATGTTTCCGGAAGATGCATCGAGCTCCTCGGCGGCAAGGCAGAGGGCACAAAGATTGTTACCTGCCACCTCGGAAACGGCTCCTCAATTTCGGCTGTCAAGGACGGCAAGTGCTTCGACACAACAATGGGTCTTACCCCTCTTGAGGGCATTATAATGGGAACACGCTGCGGCTCAATCGACCCTGCAATAATCCCCGTAATTATGAAATCTCACAACCTTACACCCGATGAGGTTGATGTCCTCATGAACAAGAAGAGCGGTATGCTCGGTCTTGCGGGAACAAGCGATAACCGTATTATTGAGCAGATGTCAAAGGACGGAAACAAGAGAGCACAGCTTGTTGAAAATATGCTTTGCCATCAGCTTGCAAAATACATAGGCGGTTTTGCCGCTGCTATGGGCGGTATTGACGCCGTTGTATTCACGGGCGGTATCGGCGAAAACAATCCGCATTACAGAACAAGGGTTGCAGAGAAGATTAAGTTCCTCGGAACCGAAATTGACGAAGAGAAAAACGCTCTCCGCGGTGAAGAGGTTGAAATCTCCGTTCCCGGTTCAAAGGTCAAGATGTTTGTTATCCCGACAAACGAAGAGCTTGTTATTGCAAGGGATACTCTTGACATCGTAAGCAAGCTTTAATAACTAAACTGCCAAAAACGCCCGTAGCACTACGGGTGTTTTTTAAAGTAACATGAAGGGAATGACGCTTATGAAAGAAAACAGGAAGCTGCTCAAGGAAGTTCTTAAAGAAATTCGCCGTGATATGACCGACGAAGAAGTCCTCAACCTGCTTGCCGACAGTAAAATTTCCGTCAACCCCAACAAGAAAAAGGAAAAATACACACTCGGTCAGCGTGCTGCGGACGCAATCGCAAAATTTGCGGGCAGTTGGGCATTTATATTTTCATTTACGGGAGTGCTTGTGCTTTGGATGGTGATAAACACCTTCCTCTCGACAAAGGCGTTTGACCCCTACCCATTCATTCTTCTGAACCTTGTTTTATCCTGTGTTGCGGCAATTCAGGCTCCGCTTATAATGATGAGCCAGAACAGACAGGAGGAAATCGACCGCCGCCGTGCCGAAAACGACTATAAGGTAAACCTCAAAACCGAAATTATGATTGAGGACATCTATGACAAGGTAAACGCCATTCTTGCAAAGCAAAAAGCGATAGAAAAGAAATTGGATATGCAAAACGGCGAAAAGCCAAAGCAGAACAAAGAAGATAAATGATTAAAGCCACTCGATTGAGTGGCTTCTTTCATATTTTGTTATCTGATTTTAATCGTTACAATCTCAAACGGCTTTAAGGTAAGCGGAATTGAATTTTCCTTTGCGGAAATAACTTTCAAATCATTTTCAAGCATATCGCAGAGCGTTACCGACTTGAAATCAAAGCCTGTTTTAAGCACCGTATTTGTGCGCTTGTTGAAGCTTTCATACATTCTTATAATGATACCGTCGCCGTTCTCGGCTTTCTTAACGGTCTCTATGACGATATTTTCGTCACGGACGCTGACAAAAGAATAGCTGTCGCCGAGCTTGCCCGAATGTTTTCCGACAGTGATTGCGGTCATCGGGTTATTGAGGTCATAAGCCTGCTTTATCGTACCAGCTTCACGGTAATCCCCTGCGTGCGGATAGAGCGAATATGTAAATAAATGCTCGCACTTATCTGCCGTGGGGTCGGGATATGTTCCGCTCTTTAACAATGTGAGCGACATTACGCCGTCGTGAATTGCATGACCGTATTTGCAGTCATTGATAAGGCTGACGCCGTAACTGTATTCGGAAATATCGGCATATTTGTGCGCACAAACCTCAAAGCGTGCACTGTCCCAGCTTGTGTTGTAATGCGTGGGTCTCTCGACAGAACCGAACTGAATGTCGTATGTTGCCTTATCGGTGTTTACATCAACGGGGAAAGCCGTTTTAAGAAGTATGTGCGACTCCTTCCAATCAATATATGTCTCAAAGTCAATGCGGTCAACATCGTCATAAAGCCAAATCTTCTGTTTAATAATGCTGTTTAAGAACGACTTTTCAATTTCAAAACCTGCTCTCGCACCGTCCTCAATCGGCTTTACAGACTTAACATCGTTTACTTCCCATGATTTATCTGTATAGTAATTGCTGATTTCCCAGTTATCATAGTCTCTGGGTAAATCCTCATAAGCCGTAATGACATTTCCCCTTGCGTTCTTTTTGAGCACATCACGCATATTGCGCTTGTCATAAATCTCGGAAAGTGTGCCGTTTTCGTCAACGCTCAGGCGGAAGAAGTCATTTTCAACGCAGTTGTCACAAACTTTAACTTTACCCTTTTTCTCGGGCATTGAAATAACCTTGTAACCTTTGGCGGGAATATCGTGAACACAATATGTAACGCCGTCAATTTTAACAGCGCCGTCGCCCTTAAACGAATTGGGGTTGAAAACAAGAACGCCGCCGTCGGTGTCAATGTTCTGTGCAATGTCATTATAAGCCTTTGAAACAACTTCCCTGCCTGCAAGCTTGAGCTGCTCGTACTGCTTTGAAGAAACCTCGTAAACCTCTTTTATAGAGGAGCCGGGAATTATATCATGGAACTGATTGAGAAGTATTGTTTCCCACCCGTCATGTATTGTTTTTTCAGGATATTTTGCACCGTTGAGCTTTTCATCCATAACGGCAAGCGTTTCCGCTTTTTCGTAAAGGAATTCGCACTTACGGTTATTGCGCTTGTTTTTAGCCTGTGAGGTATATGTTCCTCTGTGGTATTCAAGATAAAGCTCGCCCTGCCATGTAGGGGTTTTCGGGTTTTCCTCCGCTCTTTTTTTAACTCTGTCAAGCATTGAACCTGCAAATTCCATCTTTGCCTTCGGGACACCGGAAATACCTTTTTTTAGTACATCGTAGTATTCGAGGTCCTTCCTTACAGGTCCGCCGCCGCCGTCTCCGAAGCCGAAGGTTATCATAATGTCGTTGTTTATATCTTTTTGCTGATAGCGGTCATATCCGCCTTGAAGCTGATTCGGATTGAGCTTTGCGTTATATGTACAGTTTGTTGCGGTCGGGACGCCTCTGTGCTTATCCTGTGCCGTCATAAAATAGGAAAATATGTCCGTGCCGTCTATGCCCCTCCACCAAAATGTATCGTAAGGCATACGGTTTGTTTCATTCCAACCGATTTTGGATGTTACGAACTTGTCAACGCCGCTCTTCATAAGGATTTGCGGTAACGCCGCAGAATATCCGAATACATCGGGAAGCCACAGCACCTTTGAGTCAACGCCGAATTCCTCTTTGAAAAAGTTCTTGCCGTAAAGGACCTGCCTTACAAGGCTTTCTCCGGAACAAAGATTGCAATCGGCTTCGACCCACATTGCACCCTCAACTTCCCAACGGCCCGCCTTGACCATTTCCTTGACCTCGGCATACAGCTCGGGACACTCCTCTTTAAGGTATTTGTAAAGCTGAGCCTGACTTGACATAAATTTATATTCGGGATATTTTTTCATAAGCGCAAGAACGGTCGAAAAAGAACGCTGAACCTTTTCCCTTGTCTGCGCAAGCGTCCAGAGCCACGCAACATCAATGTGAGTGTGACCGATACAGATTGCGTTTACATCCTCTGGCGTGCACTTTTTGAAAAATTCCTCGTCAAGATACTTTTGCGCCGCCTTGACGGAATTATTGAATTCAGCACTGCTCGGTACACGCAAGTCAAGCAGATTTACCGCATTGAGTATGTGGTTTTCAATGTCGATATATGTCTTTTCACCGGGATTGAGATATTCGGTAACCTCAAACGGAACTTTAAGGCTGTAATAAAGCTTCCTCGCCTCTTCGTTATATACAACAAGCTTTGCGTCAAAATCGAGCCAACCGTCGCCGTTCATACCCGTATATGCATATATGTAAAGCTCATAGCTTTCCTCTGCGTTGTCAAGGAAAACCTCTCTGTGATTCATATCAAGTCCCTGTACAAGCACGCCGTTGAGATAAACTATAAACTGCGGATTTATAGCATCCCAGCTCTGCTTATATGCGTCGGTCGAAATTACGAGCTCAACATTTTTACCTTTGTACTGCTCGGGAATTATAAGTTTTTTGTAAAACCATGCGTGCTCGTCCTGCTTACCGCCCCAA
Organism: Eshraghiella crossota; assembly: GCA_963624605.1. GTDB lineage: Bacteria > Bacillota > Clostridia > Oscillospirales > Acutalibacteraceae > Fimenecus. The sequence goes on from CAVFQD010000073.1 coordinate 4,675, forward strand.
CGCTCATTTTTGCCGAACTCGCGGAAGCTGTCGTCAATCTCCGGCAAGGTGTTGTCCGACTTGTAGCCGCATTTTCTGTAAAGGAAGCCGTCGATATGGGTCTTGGCAACCGTCATATATTGCTCAAAAGTGTCAAAAAACACTCTCATTCTGTCCTCATAAAAATCTGTCATAATTACCTCTCATCCTTGAATATGTCCGAAATAAGATAGAAAGAGCCGCACACAAGCACAAACGGCGAACTTTCCACTGCTATATGATAAGCGATTTTCGGGTCAATTTCAACATCTATTTTATCAATATATTTTTTTGAATAATAGCAAAGCCGCTCGGGATCTTCGGAACGGGGATTATCGGGCTTGGTAAAAATGACCCTTTTGCAGTGCGGCAGGACATTTGACAAATACTTTTCACAGTCCTTATCCGCCATCATACCGATTACCGCCGTAATTTCCCTGTCGGAAAATTCACCTTCAAGTACCGCCGACAGTGCCTTTGAGCACTCCTCGTTATGTCCGCCGTCAATGAGAACGTTATCGCTTAACAGCTCCATTCTGCCGTGCATAACGGTATTTTTGAGCGAAAATACAATATCCTTTTCTCTTACGCCGTCAATCAGTCTTGCCGCCTCGATAACTCCAATTGCATTTTCCACCTGATGTCTGCCGTCCAGCGATACAAAATACTCATTACCCTTATATATAAAATCCGTGCCGCCTTTGCTTTCGAAAATTATGCTTACCTCTCCGAAATCGGCTATAATCAATCTTACATTCTTATCCTTTGCCGTTTTTTCAATTATCTTCAGTGCGTCTTTATCCTGAAGCGAAGTCGTGACAACCGTAGAACTTTCCTTTATAATTCCGCACTTTTCAAAGGCGATTTTTTCCACTGTATCGCCCAAAATTTTTGTATGGTCTTTTGAAATTGAAGTGATTACCGCAACCTCGGGGCATTTTATTACATTTGTGGCATCAAACCTGCCGCCCAAGCCGACCTCCATAACGGCATAGTCGCATTTTTGCTCATAAAAATACAGCAAAGCGGCGGCTGTGATTGCCTCAAACTCGGTAATCACAATTCCGTTTTCGGATAAATTGTCAATAACAGGCTTAATTCTCGAAACAATATCCGCCAAATCGGATTTTGAGATATTTCCGCCGTCAATTTTAATTCTCTCGCAAAAGTCAAAGACATACGGTGATGTAAAGAGTCCCGTCTTATATCCTGCGCTTATCAAAGCGTTTGAAATCATAGTCGAGGTCGAGCCCTTTCCGTTTGTGCCCGCAACATGAATGAACTTAATTTTATCCTGCGGATTTCCGAGAAATTCAAGCAAAATATTTATTCTTTCAAGCCCCGGCTTTATGCCGAAAATCAAAAGTGAATGTATGTATTCCACGGCTTGTTCGTAATTCAAAAAATCATCTCCTAAGCAAGTATATCATAACATTACAGATTTATAAAGATTTTTATTTACAAGAAAAAATAAAAGGTGTAAACTTATAGTAAAATAAATATTCGGAGGCTTTTCCTATGGAAGGTAAAAAACTCACCGGAAAGCGCAAGCTGGGCTATTGCTCGGGCGTTATTACGGAATCCTTACTTTATAATATGTTCTGCACATATTATCTTGTTTTTTTGACCGATATTATTCAAATGAAGCCTGTGCTTGCAGGTACGGTAAGCTTCATTTCAATTTGTTGGGACGCAATAACCGACCCGATTATCGGTGCTTATGCCGACCAAAACGGTGCAGACAAAAGAAAATATATGGCAAAGTCGCTTTTCCCTCTTATATTCCTGTTTATTGCCGCATTCTTTAACATCGGCACAGATAACAGCGTAATACAGTTCATATATTACACGGCGGTCGCTATGCTTTTCTGGCTTGCGTACACTGTTTACACCATACCTTATTATGCAATAGTTGCCGAAATCACTCAGGATTATGACGAAAGAACCGATATCAGAAGCACAAGCTCGCTTATCAACACGGCTGCAATTTTCCTCGGAAACGCTTTACCTGCCGTTGTTCCGTCGCTTTTTGCAGGCGTTGTAATTTCGGGCAAGCATATCGGCGAGTCGCTCGGTTGGGAAATTACAGCCATTATAATGTGTACGCTTTCTCTCATTTTCGGAATATGCACCGTAAAATCGCTTAAAGGAATCAGACTCCTTAAAGCTGAAGCTGAAAATGTTACCGGTGAAAGGAAAAAGGTCAAGGCAATCTTTTCCGAAATGCTTGAAGTGCTTAAAATCAAGCCCTTCAAATGGTTTGCAATGTTCATTATCTGCTTCCTTATAGCATCCTCGATGATTCAGTCGTCCTTTGAATATATGATAAAGGATTGTGTTGGCGCAGACACAGAGTTTTATATGGTCGTGGTTATTGTTGAATTGGTTGTTGTTATGGCGGCGTTTATTCCGATAGTTACAAAAGTTTCAGAGAAAAAGGACAGAAGATTTTCAAGTCTTGTTTTCATGGCAATTATGTGCGTCGGACTTATCGGATGTAAAATCGCAGGAGTTAAATCAATACCTGTCGTGCTTTGCGTAACATTCTTTATGGCTGTCGGTATGGCAAACTTCTGGACAGTATTTTACTCAATCGCATATGATCTTGTCGAGGTTGACGAGTTCGCATACGGCACACGCCGCGAAAGCGTTATTACCGCACTTCCGCAGTTTTTCCAAAAGTTCGGCTCGGCAATCGGCGTATGGACCGTCGGCTTTGTACTTCAGCTTGCAGGCTATGACAAGACAAACTCTGTTCAGCCCGCAACAGTCGCAAAGGGAATTGAAAACAATGTTACAATCATTCCTGCCGCTTTCCTTGTACTGTCGATTATCGGCATATATCTTTATCCTGTAACAAGAGAGAAATTTTCAAAACTTAAAGAAGAGCTTGAAAAGAAAAAAACGGGTAAAGAATATTCGACCGACGGACTTGAAAAGCTCGTTTAACGGAAAAATACGGATTCAGTCGATACCGATAACTTAACATCGCGATATATTTTCAAGCAGCCCAATGAGAGGGCTGCTTGTTTTTGTCTAGCAATTGATGAAAACCCCCGGTTCTACCGGGGGAAAAGGAACGCTTTA
>CAVFQD010000074.1:0-7111 GCA_963624605.1 Eshraghiella crossota
ATGTCCTTACACACTTTGTATACTATCTTACTCTTGACACACAGTTCGCCCCTACGATATAATATAAAATGTATTTTGATTGTAGCGACCAATTTTGTGCGGCGCCCCAAGCCGCATTTTCAAACACAGGCTCCCTCTGACGAGGGAGCAGTCATTTTTCTTCTGAAAAATGACTGAAGGAGAGATAACGATAATTTGATATTTATTGCTTTCTCTCCTTCCGACACGCCTGCGGCGTGCCACCTATTGCCCTCTTGCGGTTCCCGATTTTGCTTATGCGGCTTGGAGCGCCGCACAAAATCGACCGCTGCGCCAACAGATGCTCCCTTTATCCGCCACAGGCGGTGGTCGCATATGTTGCCCGTCAGAGGAAGGCTTGGTTCTACTAACATTTTAATTTGATGTTTATTAACGGCGGGAGCAAGCCCCCGCCCTACCGATATGGCAACGCAATACCTGTATGAGCGATCTGCGGTCGCCCGTCAAATTCAGCGCAAATTAAAAGCGGGCGAACACAGTTCGCCCTACGATATTATGACATTTAATTTCATTTTGCCGAATTTATTTAAGCGTTTTTGTCATCAACACGGCGTTTTCCGTCGGATGGGAATAAAAATTCTTTCTTTCCCCGACATTTACAAATCCGCATTTTTTATAAAGTGAAATTGCGTTTTCGTTGGACTGTCTCACTTCAAGCGTTATAAACTCCGCATTTTTTTCACGGCACACTTTTTCGAGGTGCCGGAGAAGCTTTGTCGCAACTCCCCTTTTTCTGAATTTTTCACCTACGGCAACATTGGTTATCGAGACCTCGCCGACAACATTGAAAGAGCCTATATACCCTGCCGTTTCGCCGCCGATTTTCGCCGTAAAGAAACATGCTACGGGGTTTTCAAGCTCCTCCGAAAGCGATTTCTCGCTCCACGGGTCGGAAAAACATTCCTTTTCTATGAGCGCAATACTCTTAATATCATCCTCTGTCATAGGCGAAATTTCAATTTCCGCACCTGTTAAAAATTCAAGAATACCGTCAAACCGCTTTTGAATTTCAAGGGCTGTTTTTCTGTACGCTTCAAGGCTTCCGCCGTACAGGTCGGGAATGTCCAAAACACGGGTTTTTGCGCTCGGATAAGCCTTTTTTATTATATCTTCGTGGGTCGCCGTCATACATAAAAAATATGTGTTTTCCGTAAAATCGTATGCCGTAAGAGCCCTTGAACGGTGCGAAGAAATATCCGCACCGAGCTCTGCCGCCGCCGTAATCGCATTTTTGCAGGGTTCATCGCCCGAAAAGCATGCAAGCCCTGCGGAAGACACCTCGATACCGTCTGTATTTTTACTTTTAAGATATTCACGGAAAAGCCCCTCAGCCATAGGACTGCGGCAGGTGTTTCCCGTGCAAACGAAAACCGCTCTTTTCATTTGTTATCCTTTCGCATCGTACCATGTTTTGCCGATATTTGCGTCGCTTACAAGTCGCACTTTCATCTTGCAGGCGTTTTCCATTTCCTCGGAAACAATCCTTTTGACAGCTTCGGCTTCATTTTCGGGAGCTTCGACTATCAATTCATCGTGCACCTGCAAAAGAAGTCTCGCCTTGAGATTTTCCGCTTTAAACCTGTTATATACTCTTATCATTGCGATTTTGATTATATCCGCGGCAGTGCCCTGTATCGGCATATTTCTTGCGACTCGCTCGCCGAACGAACGAAGCATACCGTTTGACGAGGAAAGCTCGGGCAAATACCTTCTTCTGCCGAAAAGCGTAGAGACATAACCGTCAGCCTTTGCCTTTTCGACAACGCTTTTCATATATTCGTCAACGCCCGAGTAGTGGTGCAGATAGTCCTTGATATACTTGTCAGCCTCGGCTCTCGAAACGCCTATATCCTTTGAAAGCGAAAATGCGCCGATACCGTAAACTATGCCGAAGTTTACCGCCTTTGCCCTTGAACGCATAAGCGGAGAGACCTTGTCAAGCGGAATTTTGAACACCTGCGAGGCTGTCGTGGTGTGTATGTCCGTTTCGCTGTTAAAGGCGTCTATCATATTTCGGTCATTTGCAATATCCGATAAAACACGCAATTCAATCTGCGAATAGTCGGCGTCGATAAATGTCATTCCGTCCTCGGCGATAAAGAATTTTCTCATTTCCCTGCCGAGCTGTGTCCTTACGGGAATGTTCTGAAGATTCGGCTCAACGGACGATATTCTGCCCGTTCTTGTCTCCGTCTGATTAAATGTGGTATGAATTCTGCCGTCCGAGGAGATCTGCTTTATAAGCCCGTCGCAGTATGTCGATTTCAGCTTTGCAAGCGTTCTGTATTCAAGGATAAACCTTACGATTTCGTAATCCTCGGCAAGCCCCTCCAACACATCGGCATTGGTGGAATATCCCGTTTTCGTCTTTTTCTTTGTGGGTATTGCAAGGTCGTCGAAAAGCACCTCGCCCAACTGCTTGGGAGAGTTTATGTTAAATTCCCTGCCGGCGAGCGAATAAATTTCTTTCTGAAGCTCGTCAATACGGGCTGAAAGCCTGTCCGAAAACTCCTCAATGCCCTCTCTGTCAACCTTAATACCGTAAACCTCCATCGAAGAGAGCACTTTGGCAAGCGGCATTTCAATCTCGTTAAACAGCCTTGTGTTGTCGGTGCTTTCAAGCCTTGACTGAATACGGCTTTTGAGCACCCTGTAAGCTGAAATGTCGGAAAGAGCTTCGTTGCCGAACTCAAAATACGGTACGGAAAACTCTGCCGCAAGCCGCTTTACGGAATAATCCTTTGCGGACGGGTTGAGCAGATACGCGCCGAGCAAAATATCAAAGTCAATATTCTTTATCTCTTCGCCCTTTTTGAAAAAATACGAGTAAACCGCCTTTGAATTGTAGGTACAGGTCTTTATTGACGGGTCGCGTAGCATTGAAAAAATCTTTTCAATATCCCCGTCAGCCGTGAATTCATAAACATTTTCAGAGTCGGCGGCGCAAATTCCCGTAAGCCCCATTTTATCGGTTCCAAAAGCAAAGAAAAGCTCTTTTTCTTCATTTACCGACTTTTCAAGGAGCGTAATATCGGTGCTCTTTTCGGGTGCAGCGGTCTTTTCGTCCTTTACCTGCGAGACTGCGACAGCAGGCAGAGAAAGTCTTTCAAGAATTTTGAACATCTCGTATTCAGTAAGAAGCTTTCTTGCCTTTTCAGGGTCGCCCTCGCCCTTTTTATATGAATTTATATCGGTATCAATCGGAACATTGACATCGATTTTTCCGAGCTTATAGCTCAAATACGCTTTTTCTTTATCATTTTTAAGCTTTGTTCTGACAGACTCCTTTATGTCTATCGTATCGATATTTTCGTAAACATTATCAATCGAACCAAAGGTTGCAATCAGCGACGATGCGGTTTTTTCGCCTATTCCCGCAACACCGGGGATATTGTCCGAGCTGTCGCCCATAAGTGCTTTGATGTCAATCATCTGCACAGGTTCAACTCCGTACTTTTCCTTAACAGCCTCAGTGTCGTATTTTACGGTTTCGGGTCTGCCCATCTTGGTTGCCGCAAGCAAAACGGTAACATTCTCCTTTACAAGCTGTAAGCTGTCCCTGTCCCCCGTAGCGATAAAGCTTTCATTGCCGTCTCCGCAGTTGTGGGAGAGCGTGCCGATAAGGTCGTCCGCCTCAAAGCCGGGCTTTGTAACAATTTTATATCCGAGTGCGGAGAGAATTTCCTTTAACACGGGCATCTGCTCGGCAAGCTCGGGCGGCATAGGCTTTCTGCCCGCCTTGTATTCGTCATACATTTTGTGCCTGAATGTAGGCTCTTTAAGGTCAAAGGTTACGGCGACGCTGTCGGGTACCACGTCCTCTTCAAGCTTAAGGAGAATGTTCAAAAAGCCGTAAATGGCGTTTGAATACCGTCCGTCCTTGGTCGTGAGCAGCTTTATGCCGTAAAACGCCCTGTTGAGTATGCTGTTGCCATCTAAAATCAATAGCTTCATATTTTTCACCGAATTTTAAGAAAATTTATTTACACCGATATTGTACCATATCTTTTTATATTTTGCACTAAAAATTATGCCGCAACGGTTGAGATAAAAATGTATTTATGGTAAAATATGCTGAAATTCTTTTAAGGTTGGTTTTATGCAGTTCGGAAATTTGAAAATTGAAGGTTTTGCGGCTCTCGCACCTATGGCAGGCGTTGCGGACAGGGCGTTCCGTGAGATTTGCCGTGAATACGGTGCGGCTTATACCGTTTCGGAAATGATAAGCTCAAAGGGCGTTACCATGGGCGATAAGAAGTCAAAGGAATTGATGACCCTCAACGAAAAAGAGCGCCCCGCAGGCGTGCAGATATTCGGCAGCGACCCCGAAATTATGGCGCAGAGCGTCAGCTCCGTTCTTGAAACAAATCCCGATTTCATTGACATAAATATGGGCTGTCCCGCACCTAAAATCGCAGGAAACGGCGGCGGAGCTTCGCTTATGAGAAATCCCGAGCTTGCACAGAGCATTGTAAAGGCCGTTGTCGGCGCAACAGAGCTTCCCGTCACGGTAAAAATGCGTTCGGGCTGGGATTTTGACAGCATAAACGCGGTCGATATGGCAAGAAGAGCCGAGGAAGTCGGTGCGGCGGCTGTTACCGTCCACGGACGGACAAGGCAGCAGATGTACGCCCCTCCCGTAAACACGGATATAATCGCCGAGGTAAAGCGTTCGGTTTCAATCCCCGTAATCGGTAACGGAGATATTGTTGACGGGCAGACTGCGGCGCTGATGTTTGAAAAAACAAACTGCGATTTTCTTTTGGTCGGCAGAGGTGCGCTCGGCAGACCTTGGGTATTTTCGCAGATAAATGCATATCTCAACGAGGGCAGGATTATCCCCGAACCGCCCGTGAGCGAGAGAATGAGAGTAATGGTAAAGCATATCAAGCTCATTTGCGAATACAAGGGCGAAAAAATCGGAATGAAAGAGGCGAGAAAGCACGCCGCCTGGTATATGAAAGGGATTCGGGGCGGAGCGGAGTTCAGACGGCAGGCAGGCACGCTCGAAACTGTTGAACAGGCACAGGAATTGGCATTTCGGGTCGTTGTGGAAAATCAGTAATTATGCTGTTATGATAACATTAGAATTTTGACGAGGTAATTAAGCATGTCAAATCAAAAAAGAGCAGCTTTTATGCTTGCGTTTTTTATTGTAATGCAAATTTTAACTATGCTGAGCCGAAAGGTATTGTGGCAATCTGTTTGCAAATCTGGCGGAACAACACCCGAGGGTGTTCGTGAAAAAACACCTGAATTGTTAAAAGAGTGTGCGAACGGCAGTAACCTGCAAACTCATTTTAGAATATGGATGCGTGAAAATGCTCCTGACCCAAAGCTGTTTGACAAATTAGACAACATATACACATATTGCATGTTGCCGAATATCCTTTTTATCATTTTTTCTATTGCCGGTATGAATGCCCCAAGGGCTTTTCATATGTTATTGTCTGTAGGCTTGGTCATATCGCCTTTGGTAGTTGTAGGCGTTTTAGTATCAGGACTTTATTACAAGAACTATTTTGATAAGAAAGGTTAAATTTATATAACTTTAAGCGAAAAGGCTTTGGGATATATAGTAATATTTATTGCATTTAATATGTTGATATCTATGTGTTTAGTATGGATGAAGACAAAAATATATATTCTTTCTAATGTGTCATCGTCTGCTATTCGCAAGAAGAAAATAGAAGCATTGAAAAACAGAGAATCGTTGAAAACGGTTTATCAATTTCTGTATGAAAAATCTGCAGATCAAAATCGTACTCGGAGGTTACTCGTTATCTATTACATTCTAAGGCTTCCTGTAATAATCGGTATACCATTTGCGATAATCGGATTGTTCACGCATCAAATTGATAATTTGCTAGACAAATATGCTTTGATTATGACGGTTTATATTATGATTCTTGGAATATCTCCTATATTTTTTAATAGAAGGTTGTAATATGGCAAACGCCACGCAATAACTGCGTGGCGTTCTCTTTTATGAAATTTTCATATTAAGCCGTAATTTGTCGCTTATCATTGCGATAAATTCGGAATTGGTGGGCTTACCGCGGCTCGACTGAATCGTATATCCGAAATAGGACGACAGAACATCTACATCTCCCCTGTCCCACGCAACCTCGATTGCGTGGCGTATCGCACGCTCAACTCTCGACGGTGTGGTCGAAAACTTCTTCGCAACCGTCGGATAAAGCACCTTTGTTACGGAATTCATCATTTCCGTGTCGTCGATTGAAAGGATAATCGCCTCACGCAGATACTGATAACCCTTTATGTGCGCAGGCACGCCTATCTGGTGCATAATCTCGCTGACTATAACCTGCAAATCCTGCGTCTCGCCGAGGTCGTTATGTTGCGTTGTGAATTTCTGCGACCTGTCGGACATTCTGCGTATTCTCTCGCCCATAACATTGACATCAAACGGCTTTCTGAAATAATAATCGACGCCCGCCGAGAGGATTTCCTGCTCAAAACGCTGATTGTCAACCCCCGACATTACCATTATGAGCATATCGTCGAATTTTTTGCTGCCTTTGAGCCTTTCGACAACGCCGAGAGCGTCTATGTTCGACAAAAACGCGTCCATAACAACTGCGTTCGGTTTTTCATTTTCGATTGCCTCAAGGAGCTTTTTGCCGTCCTTTTTCACGAGCTTTACCTCGCAGCCGTAGGAAGCAAGCGCTTTTACACAATTCGCCCCGAATTCGTTTCCTTCTGCCGTCAACACCACTTTAAGATTTCTTTCCATATATTTTACCTCCGTTTTTTGATTTCTGCCATATTTTACCATTTTAGTATAATTTTGGCAATAGCTTATTCAAAAATTTACTAAAAGTTTTTTGAACTCAATCAAAAATCGACCAAATAACAGCGAATATTTCAAGTTGCGTTTCATTGTGCAAATACAATATGTCGTTATTAAAGGTATCGGGTCGGGAAATGAAAAACAATATGTTGAGTGAGGTACGGCGTCGCTGCCGACTTTTGCGGATGTAGTGGATTTGGTTTTTACAATCCCTCCGCCTCACATTCGTTCGGCACCTCCCTTTACACAAGGGAGGCT
>CAVFQD010000075.1:0-1609 GCA_963624605.1 Eshraghiella crossota
CTTATAATACTAATTTATTAAAATATATCTTATGTTAGGAAAGGAAAAAATATATGAAATTCGTTTGCGACACACAAAAATTCTCGGAAATATGTTCAAATATCCAGCGTTCGGTTTCAAGCAAATCTACAATCCCGGCAATAGAGGGTATTTTGCTTACCACAACGGAAAATTCAATAACGGTCACCGGTTATGATTTGGAGGTCGGCGTTATCACTTCTGTTGAAGCAAAGGTAGAAGAACAGGGAAGTATTATTCTCAACGCTAAAATTCTTTGTGATATTTTAAGAAACCTTCCCGCTCAGACAGTAAGAATAGAATCGGACGAGAGAATGACAACCAAAATAAAAAGCGGAGACGCAGAGTTTTCTCTTATAGGAATAAACGCACAGGAATATCCTGAGCTGCCGTCTGTAAACAGCAGTTTCCCTATTGTTGTAAAGGGTGGTATTCTTAAAGATATGATAAGAAAAACAATTTTTGCCACAGCGGAAAACGATGCAAAGGTTGTTCATACGGGAGTAAGGTTTGAAATAGGAAATTCTCTTATCCGTCTTGTTGCGGTAGACGGCTTCAGGCTTGCTGTAAGAAATGAGGCAATAGATTATCAAGGGGACGAGCAGGTATTTGTTGTTCCTAAAAAAACTCTTAACGAAATAATAAAGCTTATAGTAAACGACGATGTTGCGGTTTCGCTCAATATCGGAAAAAGACATATTGTTTTTGAAATCGGCAGCTATCTTGTTGTATCAAGACTTCTCGACGGAGAATTTTTGAATTATAAATCAGCTATCGCAATAAATGAAAATACAAAAGTTGAGGTAAACACAAGAATGCTCATAAGCAGTATTGAAAGAACCTCACTTATGATTACAGACAGAGCAAAGAGCCCTATAAGATGTATTTTTGACGAGAATATGATTAAAATTTCATCAATTACCTCTTTAGGTGCGGCAAATGACAGGCTTCCCGCAAAAATTGAGGGTGAAAAAATAGAAATCGGCTTCAATAACAGATTTTTGCTTGACGCATTGAAGGTTTGTGACACGGATGAGGTTATAATTAAGCTCAGCAGTCCCATTCAGCCTATTATCATTGTTCCGAAAGAGGGAGAAAGCTTCCTGTTCCTTGTTCTTCCCGTTAAATTAAAATAATATGAAAACAGTTAAAATTAAGGCTAAAATTGCCGAAAAAGAAAAAGTACAGTTAAAAATAGATACCGATTTTATAAGACTTGACGCGGCTTTGAAACTTGCGAATATTGCTGTTACGGGCGGTCAGGCAAAAATAATAATCGGAGACGGTCAAATTAAAGTTGACGGCGAAAAATGCACCCTGAGAGGAAAAAAGCTCAGATGCGGAGATAGCTTTGAATTTGACAGAAAAATTTACGAGATTATATAGGTAAAATTATGACGGTAAACAGGCTCTCGGTAATTGATTACAGAAACATAGATTATATAGAAATCGTTCCGTCGGAAAATGTCAATATAATTTTCGGCGAGAACGCACAGGGAAAAACGAATTTACTTGAGAGTATCTGGCTTTTTACGGGCTGTAAAAGTTTCCGAACAAAAAGAGACAGCGAGCTTTTGGGCTTTCAAAAGGA
>CAVFQD010000075.1:1619-6319 GCA_963624605.1 Eshraghiella crossota
ATAGATTTTTTTGCAAAGGGCAGAGAACAGACCGCAACGATGATAATCGAAAAAAAGCGTTCAATCACAAAAAACGGAGTTGACTTAAAAAGTACTGCGGAAATGATAGGCGAATTTAATGCGGTTATTTTTTCTCCGTCGCATCTTGCTCTTATTAAAGAAGGTCCCGTAAACAGAAGAAAATTTCTTGATACGGCTCTTTGTCAGTTAAAACCGAGTTATGCGAGGGTGCTTGCAAAATATAACAGAACGCTTGAACAGAGAAATGCGCTGTTAAAGGATATTCAATTTCATTCGGAGCTTTACGATACGCTTGATGTGTGGGACGACAGACTATCTTCCTATGCCTCGGCAATCGTATCTGAAAGAATAAAATATACAAAGCTGTTAAGCGAAAATTCCGAAAAGATATATTCGGGACTGTCTGACGGACGGGAAAGTCTTGAAATACAATATGTAAATAATACGGGTCTTTACAGCGAGGATATTTATGAAATCAAAGATTTTCTTTTTGAACGACTCAGGCAGACAAGGCGTGAGGATATTTTTAATAAAATAACAAGCATAGGTCCGCAAAGAGATGATATTGATATAAAAATAAATTCTCTTTCGGCGAGAAAATACGGTTCACAGGGTCAACAGCGTTCGTGTGCGCTCGCAATGAAATTGAGCGAAGCAAATATAATAAAGGATATTACCGGAGAAGAGCCTGTTATTCTGCTTGACGATGTTATGAGCGAGCTTGATGTAAAGCGGCAGGATTACATTCTCAATCATCTCAATTCAAGACAGGTTTTCATAACCTGCTGTGATCCGGCAACCGTTTTGAGAATGTGCGAGGGAAAAACATTCCACATTGAAAAAGGCAGGTTAATTTAATGTATCTGCAAATAGGAACAGAGGACTTTATAAAGACCGAGGATATAATCGGCATATTTGACCTTGACAACACGACAGTTTCCAAGGCGTCAAGGGATTATCTCAATTTTGCCGAGAAAGAAAAACAATCAAAAACGGTTTCATTTGATTTGCCGAAATCGTTTATAGTAACCGAGAAAAAAGGCAGGAGAACGGTATATATTTCGCCGTACTCGACAAATACGTTATTTAAGAGAATAGATTAAAATAATAAGAGCGTAACGGAGGAAAAAATGAGCGAAGAAATCAAAAATGTAATGGAAGACGAAGAGATGGACACTGCCGTTACCGAAGAATACGGTGCGGACGCCATTCAGGTTCTTAAAGGACTTGAGGCGGTAAGAAAACGCCCCGGTATGTATATCGGTTCAACGGGTCCCAAGGGTTTGCACCATCTTGTATATGAAATTGTCGATAACTCCATAGATGAGGCGTTGGCAGGCTACTGCACACATATTGAGGTTGAAATTTTACCCGATAACATAATTACTGTAAAGGATAACGGACGAGGAATTCCCGTAGGCATTAACGAGGAGGAAGGTCTCCCTGCGGTTACGGTTGTTCTTACCGTTCTTCACGCAGGCGGTAAATTCGGCGGCAGCGGTTATAAGGTTTCGGGAGGTTTGCACGGCGTAGGTTCGTCGGTCGTTAATGCGCTTTCCGAATGGTTTGAGGTTGAGGTCAGCCAGAACGGTCATATCTATAAGCAGAGATTTGAAAGAGGAGATATTGTTTCAGAACTTGAAGTAATCGGCGACACAGATGAAACGGGTACTCTGATAAGATTTAAGGCGGATTCGGAAATATTTACGGAGACAACGGTTTATGAGTTTGATGTATTGCAGCGCAGACTCCGTGAACAGGCTTTCCTTAACGCCGGTCTTAAAATAACTCTTACGGACAAGAGAGATCCGGAAAACATTGTTGAAGAGGTTTACTGCTATGAGGGCGGTATTCGCTCGTTTGTCGATTTTATAAACAAATCAAGAGGTCTTACTCCCGTTCACGATGAAATTCTCCATTTTTCAACCGTTCAGGACGACAGGAGCGCAGAGGTTGCCATTTCTTATAATGACGGCTACAATGAAATTATTCTCTCCTTTGCAAATGATGTCCGCACCATTGACGGCGGTACTCATGAGGACGGCTTCAAGACCGCTCTGACAAAGGTGTTCAACGATTACGGCAGAAAATTCAAGCTTCTCAAGGATAACGATAAGAACCTTTCGGGTGACGATGTCCGTGAGGGTCTTACGGTTGTTATCAGTGTTAAGCTTACCGAAGCGGAATTTGAAGGACAGACAAAAGGTAAGCTCGGTAATACCGAGATGAAGTCGCTTGTAAACAAAATGCTTTATGAGAAAATGATGACATATTTTGAAGAAAATCCCGCAGTCGCAAAGACGATTTTCTCAAAAGCGCTTGACGCTTCAAGAGCGAGAGAGGCGGCAAGAAAAGCAAGAGATACGGCAAGAAGAAAGTCGGCGTTTGAGGGCAACTCGCTTCCCGGTAAGCTTGCCGACTGTATAGACAAGGATCCCGAAAACACAGAACTGTTTATCGTCGAGGGAGATTCGGCGGGCGGCTCGGCAAAAGAAGGCAGAGACAACCGTATTCAGGCAATACTTCCTCTTTGGGGTAAAATGCTCAATGTCGAAAAGGCAAGAATTGACAAGGTTATCGGAAACGATAAGCTTACACCCGTTGTTCTTGCACTCGGAACGGGTATCGGCGACGAGTTTGATATAACAAAAATCAGATACCACAAAATAGTAATTATGGCGGATGCCGATGTTGACGGTCAGCACATCAGAACGCTTCTTCTGACATTTTTCTTCAGATATATGCGCCCGCTTATTGATGAAGGATATATATATATCGCACAGCCGCCTCTTTTCAAGGTTTCAAAGGGTAAGTCGTTCAAATACGCATACACCGAGGATGAGAGAGACAGATACACGGCGGAATTCGGCGGAGAAAAGGTTGATGTTCAGCGATACAAAGGTCTCGGTGAGATGGATCCCGAGCAGCTTTGGGAGACTACAATGGACCCCGCAACAAGAATTATGCTTCGTGTTACCCTTGAGGACGCAATGGAAGCAGACGAAACATTCTCAATTCTGATGGGCGATAAGGTTGAGCCGAGAAGAGAATTTATTGAGAAAAACGCAAAATATGTTCAAAACCTTGACATTTAAGATAAAGAGGTAAGACGATGGCAAAAAACAACAATTCAAGCACAAGTCATAATCACAATCTCGGTAATTATGTTCCGCTTGAGCAACAGAATATTATAAACAGAGAAATAAATCAGGAAATGAGAAATTCATTTCTCGATTATTCAATGTCGGTTATCACTTCCCGTGCTCTTCCCGATGTCAGAGACGGTTTGAAACCCGTTCACAGAAGAATACTTTACACGATGTATGAAAAGCATCTGTATCCGAATGTCGCATACCGTAAGTGTGCCGACACAGTAGGTGCGGTGCTCGGTTCATACCATCCCCACGGCGACGCTTCTGTTTACGACGCAATGGTAAGACTTGCGCAGGACTTCTCAATGAGATACCCGCTTGTTGACGGACACGGAAACTTCGGTTCAATCGACGGAGATCCGCCTGCGGCATACCGTTATACGGAGTCGAGAATGAGCAAAATCGCACTCGAACTCCTGACCGATATTGACAAGAAAACAGTTGACTACATTCCAAACTACGACGACCGACTTAAAGAGCCCACGGTTCTTCCGTCAAGATACCCGAACCTGCTTGTAAACGGTTCAACAGGTATAGCAGTCGGTATGGCTACAAATATTCCTCCGCACAATCTTCGTGAGGTAATTGACGGCGTTTGCTGTGTTATCGACAATCCAGACGCTTCACTTGAGGATATAATGGAGCACATCAAGGGACCAGACTTTCCCACAGAGGGCATAGTTATGGGCAGAGCGGGTATTCGTGCCGCTTATGCTACGGGCAGAGGAAAAATAACCCTCAGAGGCCGTGCGGAAATTGTCGAAAACGAAAAGACGGGCAAATTCCAGATAGTTGTTACAGAGCTTCCCTATCAGGTAAACAAGGCAAGACTTATCGAGTCGATTGCCGAGCTGCACAAGGATAAGAAAATCGAGGGCATGTCGGGTATTAACGACTACTCATCAAAGCGCGGCGGCGGTATAAGAATCGTTATCGACTTAAAGAGAGACGCAAATCCGCAGGTAATTCTCAATCAGCTTTATCAGATGACGCAACTGCAGATTTCCTACGGTATTATTCAGCTTGCTCTTGTTGACGGCGTTCCGAAAATACTTACTCTTAAAGAGATTATCGAAGAATACATCAAATTCCAGTGTGAGATTATCACGAGAAGAACGGAATTTGACCTCAAAAAGGCTCAGGACAGAGAGCATATACTCGAAGGTCTTGAAAGAGCGGTTGACATTGTTGACGAAATTATCGCAACAATCCGTGCCTGCAAGGGCGGTCAGCCCGAGGCAAAGCAGGCTATTATGGAAAAATTCGACTTTGACGAGCCGCAGGCTGACGCAATAGTTGCGTTCAGACTCGGTCAGCTGGCAGGTCTTGAAATTCAGAAGATAGTTTCCGAACGCAAAGAGCTTCAGGAAAAAATCAGAGCCTTGCTTGAAATTTTGTCATCGGAAGAAAACATCAAGCACACCGTTAAAACAGAGCTTCTTGCAATTTCCGACAAGTACGGTGACGAGAGAAGAACTGAAATTTCAAATGTTGCGGGCGAGGTTGACATTGAGGATCTCATTCCCG
>CAVFQD010000076.1:0-6189 GCA_963624605.1 Eshraghiella crossota
GTATTTAATATCGTTTGAAATGCTTGTGTTCATAATGTCAGCTCCTTTTTTGAAATCGTAAATATTATAATGTTTTTGAACTTTTCAGTCAACAAGAGAATTAAATTGTGAACAAGGCGTAAAAATATATTTATAAAAGTTGAGCAGAAAACGGAACTGTGATATACTTATATTTATATCGCATATGAGGTACCGCATTATGAGAGAGACAAAAAGCGTCAACCTCGGTTGGAGCTTTACAAAGCAGGGCGAAACCGTAACGGTCAATTTGCCGCACACATGGAACGGCAAGGACGGTCAGGACGGCGGTAACGATTATTACCGCGGAACCTGCGTTTATGAAAAGGAGTTAAAAAAAGAGGATTTCCCGACAGGCGAGGAGATATATCTTCAGTTTGACGGTGCGAATTCCTCCGCAACCGTTTATTTTAACGGAGAAAGGCTCACTGTTCACCACGGCGGATATTCAACATTTAGAGTAAGGCTTGAAAACATTAAGGATAAGAATAAAATCAAGGTTGAGGTTGATAATTCCCCGAACGATTTTGTCTATCCGCAGCAGGCGGACTTCACTTTTTACGGCGGAATTTACAGAAGCGTAACCTTGATAGGCGTTTCGCACAATCATTTCAGTCTTGGCCGCTTCGGTTCGGATGCGATTGCCGTGACGCCTGATATTAAAGGAAATATTGCGTATGTAAATGTAAAGACCTTTACACAAGGATTGGGAGAAATTCATACTTTTGTTGACGGAAAAGAGCTGGTCGGCGACGATGTAAGCTTCCAAATCGAGAACCCGCATTTGTGGGACGGTACAAACGACCCGTTTTTGTACACCGCAACCGCACAGCTTGTTGTTGACGGCGTTGTCGAGGACGAGGTCTCGGCGAGATTCGGTATCCGTTCGTTCAAAATCGACCCCGACAGGGGCTTCATATTAAACGGCAGGGAATATCCGTTAAGGGGTGTTTCAAGACATCAGGACAGACCTGAAATAGGCAACGCCCTTTCCTATGAGCACCATAAGGAGGATATGGATTTAATCTGCGAAATGGGCGCAAATACGGTAAGGCTCGCGCATTATCAGCACGCACAGGAGTTTTACGACCTTTGCGACGAGCGGGGAATTGTTGTCTGGGCTGAAATTCCGTATATTTCACATCATCTTGAAAACGGCGTCGAGAACACCAAAGCCCAGATGACCGAGCTTATTTATCAGAATTACAACCACCCCTCGATAGTCGTATGGGGGCTCTCAAACGAAATTACAATGAGCGGCAGCAACAAGGCAATTTTGGAAAATCACCGTATGTTAAATTCCCTTGCACATTCGCTTGACCGCACAAGACCCACAACCGTTGCGGTTGTTACGACCTGCTCGATTGACGACGAGTATGTTCATATAAGCGATGTTGTGTCATACAACCATTACTTCGGCTGGTACGGCGGAAAGGTTGATATGTACGGTCCGTGGTTCGACAAGTTCCACAAGAAATATCCGAACACGCCCATAGGTATAAGTGAGTACGGCTGTGAGGCTCTTAACTGGCACACAAGCAATCCCGAACAGGGCGACTACACCGAGGAATATCAGGCATATTACCACGAAGAGGTCATAAAGCAGATAATCGACAGAACTTATCTTTGGGCAACCCATGTCTGGAATATGTTCGACTTTGCCGCAGACGCAAGAGCCGAGGGCGGCGAGAACGGTATGAACCACAAGGGTCTTGTAACCTTTGACAGGAAATATAAAAAGGACAGCTTTTACGCTTACAAGGCTTGGCTTTCAAGCGAGCCCGTGCTTCATATCTGCTCAAAGCGTTATGTTGACAGGGCAGAGGACAAAACAAGCGTTACCGTTTATTCAAACCTTGACGAGGTTGAACTGTTTGTTAACGGCGAGAGCATAGGCGTTCAAAAGAAGGGCAAATATCCGTTCTTCAGGTTTGAAGTGCCGAATGTCGGCGAGTCGGTAATCACGGTAAAGGCAGGCGGACTTACGGACGAAAGTCACATCTGCAAGGTTGATAAATTCAACGAGGCTTACCGTATGAAGGAAGAGGGCGCGGTAATCAACTGGTTTGAGATAAACACCCCGACGGGCTACTGCTCGGTAAACGATACGATAGGCGACATTATGTCAACCCTCGGCGGCAAAATCGCAATGCTTCGGGTTGCAAAAATAATGCTCGGCGCTCTCAAGGGAGATAATACCAAGGAAAGCTCCCCGAAAAAGAAGAAAAAGGGCGCAAGCGTTGCGGGCTTTACCCTCAATTCAAGTATGTTGAAGCTCGCTTACGGCTTTACGGTTAAAAGAGCGGTCGCAATGATGGGCGGCAGGTTTACCAAGGAGGAAATCCTCCGTATGAACGCAATTCTCAATAAGGTCAAAAAGAAAAAGTAAGTTTTCAAAAGGGGGCGACACTATGGCAAAGGTCAGACTTAACGAGGACGAAGAAATTGTCAAAACAATAAAAGAGGGCTTGAAAAGGCGAGGCGGATACTGTCCGTGCAGGCTCGAAAAGAAAGAGGAGTACCGCTGTATCTGCGAGGAATTCCGCAAGCAGATAGCAGATCCCGACTTTGAGGGCTATTGCCATTGCAAGCTTTATTATAAAGAGAAAGACTGATAATTGATAGGAGATATGAAAACAAAATGGCTCACGGTTTCAGACAGTTAAGAAAGGTGCGTCTCGGCGAGCTTAAAGCCGATATGTACGAAATGGTTCACGAAAAAACGGGCTTGAAGCTTCTCTGGCTCGACAGGGACGAGGAAAACAAGACCTTCGGTATCGCGTTCCCCACATTTCCCGAGGACGATACGGGAGTGTTTCACATAATCGAACACTCGGTTCTCTGCGGCTCAAAAAACTATCCCGTCAAGGACCCGTTTGTCGAGCTTCTCAAAAGCTCAATGAACACATTCCTCAACGCAATGACCTTTTCGGACAAGACCTTTTATCCGATAAGCAGTAAGAACGACAAGGATTTCATAAATCTTATGAGGGTTTACCTCGACGCCGTTTTTTATCCCGCTATTTATCAAAATCCCGAGTGCTTCCGTCAGGAGGGCTGGCACTACGAAAAGGGCGAGAACGGCGAGCTTTTGTACAAGGGCGTTGTTTTTAACGAGATGAAGGGCGTTTTCGCAGACCCCGACGCAAAGCTTGAAACCGTTATGAGCAAGGCTCTTTTCCCCGATAACGCATACGGTTATGTTTCGGGCGGCGACCCGAAGGTTATCCCCGAGCTTACCTATGAAAACTTCATTGCCGCTCATAAAAAGCATTATTCTCCGTCAAACGCCTTTGTAATTCTTGACGGTAAAATGGATATAGACGAGGTGCTTAAAATAATCAACGACGAGTACCTCGAGGACATTCCCGCAGGCGAAAAGGTCGAATTGCCGCCGCTCCAAAAAGCAGTTGACGCAGGCGAAATAGTTACGGAATATGAAATTTCGCCCGACGAGAACGCCGAAAACAGATACATTCTCGCTTGGGGCAGGGTAGTCGGAACCTTTGACGATACGGAAAAAATTGTTGCCGTAAGGGCTCTTTCCGATGTGCTTTGCGGAAGCGTAAAATCTCCGCTCAACGCCTGTGTGCTTTCGGACTCTCTTGCCGAAGCGGTCAGCGTTGACCTGCCCGAAATTGTCTTACAGCCTCAGCTTATAATAAAGGTTCAGAACCTCAAAAAAGAGGACGCAGACGAGATTGAAAAACGAATTTTCGGCACACTTTCCTCCTTGGCTGAAAACGGAATTGACCGCAGTCAGCTCGAAGCGGCTTTAACTCATCTTGAATTCCAAATGCGTGAAAACGATTTCGGAAGCTATCCGCAGGGCTTGGTTTTCGGAATGGATATACTTGACAGTTGGCTCTACGGCGGCGAGCCCGAGAGAAATCTCGAGGTCGGAGAGCTGTTCAAAAATCTCCGTGTGAAAATGGACGAGGGATATTTTGAAAAAATTATAAAAGAAGAATTTATCGACAATCCGCACCGCTGCAAGGTAATGCTTGTGCCTTCAAAGACAGTCGGCGACAGGATAAGAGCCGAGGAAACCGAGCGCCTTAAAAAGACCTCGGAGCGCTTTGACGACGGGGACTGGGAAAGGGTTGAAAAGGACTGCGAAAGGCTTGCTCTCTGGCAGGATACCCCCGATTCCGAGGAGGCTGTTGCAACACTTCCGAGGCTTACGCTCGACGATATAAAGGCTCAGCCAGAGAACATCCCGACCGAGGAAATTACCGTCGGCGGAGTAAAGGCTCTTGTTCACAAGCTCAACAGCAACGGCATTGTCTATGTAAACCTTTATTTTGACGCAAACGGTTGCACGGAAAATGAAATATCAGCACTGTCGTTTGCCTCCTCGCTTATGGGAGAAATTGCAACCGAGAAGCACTCGTCGGAGGAATTGCTCAACCTTAAACGCACTCTGTGCGGCAGCATCGGAAGCACCGTTTCCTGCTATGAAAAGGACGGCAGCACGGACTGCTCGTCATACTTCCATATGAGCTTTTCCGCAATGGAAAAGAATGTTGAAAAGGCGATAGAGCTTGCGGGCGAGATACTTACATCGACCGATTTTTCAAACGCCGAGGACTCCTTCTCGCTGCTTTGTCAGAACAGGATGGAAGTGCTTCAAAGTATCCTTATGAGCGGCTCGCAGATTGCAATGGGCAGAACCGCCGCACAGCTTTCAAAGGGCGGTGCTATCGCAGAGTGCAATTACGGCTTTGAATACTATAATTGGCTTAAAAATATGCAGGAAAATTGGTCTGCGGAGGAATTTTGCAAAAAGATAAACGCCCTGCTCGGCAAGATAATCTGCCGTGAAAAGTTGACCGTCAGTGTAACGGGCGAACCCGACAACACGCAGGAGATAATAAAAGCCGTGTCTCAGACCGTGCCAGAAAAGGCAACGGGAACGCTTGACGGCAATATCGAGCCTTGGGGCATAAGAAAAGAGGGCATTGCAATCCCTGCCGATGTTTCGTTTGCGGTTATGACGGGCGATTTGAGAAAGCTCGGCAAAAAGGCGGACGGCAATGTGTCTGTTGCGGCTAAAATCGTAAGCCTCAACTATCTGTGGACGGTTATCCGCATGCAGGGCGGTGCTTACGGCACGGGTATGGTTGTGCGCCCGACGGGAACGGTTTCGTGCTATTCTTACCGTGATCCATCGGTTTTCGCTTCGCTTGAAAGCTTCAAAAATACTCCCGATTATCTCAGGGGAATTGCAGACTCCGACGGCGATATAACGGGTTTTATCATCGGTACGGTTGCCGATTCGCTTCCCGTTCTCACCCCGAGGGCAAAGGGCGCGCTCGGCGACAGATTGTGGTTCAGAGGCGTCAGCGAAGCGGACAGAAAGGCAAGAATGCAAGAGATAGTTTCCACAACGCCCGACGGTTTGAAAGCCGTCGCCCAAAGCCTTGAGGAGTGCTACAAACAACCTGCTGTCTGCGTCGTCGGCAACAGGGAACAGCTTGAAAAATGCGGACTTGACACAATCCTCTCTGTTTGATTTTAGGAATGCTTACAGGCTTGAAATAATCGCATATCAGCAATAAAATTCACGCCACGAACGGTTTTTGTTCGTGGCGTGAATTTATGCGTACAACCCGTAGGGACAGCCCTTGCGGCTGTCCGATACAGGCTCCCTCTGACGAGTGAGCTGTCAAACACAAAGCGTTTGACTGAAGAAGAAATACAATGTGCAGTCTCAAACGCTCATAAAGAAATCGAATATAGAGAAAGAAAAAAGCCCGATTATATCGGGCTTTTCGTGGGAGACATCTTTTTTGTCTCCACAGTATGTGAAGACAGGACAATAGAGATGTTTTTACGTTTTCGCTGTCTTGATTTGAACACCCTCAACACAATCATTTTACATCACTCCATTTCTGTTTTTAAGGTCTTTTACAGCGTCATCTCGATTTCAGTGCCGCCGATAAAGACTACCTTGATTTTCTCTTTTGATTCTATGGTTTCATACGCAACAGCTCCTATGGTTGCATTACGGCATCTTTTTCAGTCTGTGTACATAACTTCTGAATTTGTTGTTACTCATTTTGCTTCTTGAAAGAATAAGTGAAGGTTTCCTTCTTTTCCTTTCCGGCAAGAGTAAGAGTATCGTTTTCAACCGTGAAATCATAAGTGAAATCCTTGGCGTTTTCATCC
>CAVFQD010000077.1:0-6054 GCA_963624605.1 Eshraghiella crossota
AGGCTCAACAGGATGGTGCCCGAGGGCTCGGCTCAAATTCTTGTAAAATACGAGGGCGTCAATATCGGCGGCAGTATCAAAACAAGGGTTGCTTACAATATGCTCTTGCAGGCGGAAAAAGAGGGCAAGCTCAATAAGGACTCGATTATAGTCGAGCCGACAAGCGGCAATCAGGGAATAGGCATAGCCCTTGTCGGAGCGGTAAAGGGATACAAGGTCAAAATAATTATGCCCGACTCGGTAAGCGAGGAGAGGCGGAAGCTTGTCGAGCAGTACGGTGCGGAGGTTATCCTTGTTCACGACGACGGCGATATAGGCAAATGCATCGCAGGCTGTCTTGAAACCGCCCTTGATATGGCAAAAAAGGATAAGAACATATACATTCCCCAGCAGTTTGAAAACCCGAATAATCCGCTTGTTCACAAGTACCGCACGGCAATGGAAATCCTTGAGCAGGTCGAGGGACCCGTTCACGGCTTTTGCTCGGGAGTAGGCACGGGCGGAACGCTTTCGGGTGTGGGCGAGGTGCTTAAAAACCAGTACCCCGACATTAAAATATGGGCGGTCGAGCCCGAGCATGCCGCTATTCTTTCGGGCGGCAGTATCGGTACGCATCTTCAGATGGGTATCGGAGACGGGCTTATCCCCAAGACGCTCAATACGGAGATTTACGAGGATATATGCGTGATTTCCGACGAGGAGGCGCTTGAAACCTCACGCCGTCTTGCGCGCGAGGAGGGACTTTTGTGCGGAATATCCTCAGGCTCAAATGTTGCGGCAGCTCTGCGCCTTGCAAAGAAGCTCGGAGAGGGCAAGACCGTTGTGACGATACTTCCCGATACGGGAGAAAGATATTTCAGCACGGTGCTTTTCGATAATCATTAACAGGGTGATATAATGGCAACTGTAATTGTATACGCAACCAAGACGGGAACGACCGAGAAGGCGGCAAAAATGCTGTCACAGAGTCTTGATAACTGCGACACGGTAAACATCTCGAAGCAGAGCTTTGACCTCGCAAAATACGATACCGTGATAATCGGCAGCTACATCAGGATGGGAACCGTTGACAGAAACATTTCCCGCTTTATGCTCTCGTATATTTCAGTGCTTATCGAAAAGAAAACGGCGTTTTTTATCTGTAACTGCTTTGAGAAAAATGCCCGGGACTACATCTCCCACAATGTGCCGCCTCAGCTGCTTGAAAAAATGATTGCGGCGGATGCGTTCGGGGGAGAACTGGACTTGAAAAAGCTCGGCGGTTTTGATAAAATAATAGCAAATAAGGTAATTAAGGCAGATAGGGAAAAGGGTATTTACAGACGCTTTTCGCTCAACGGCGAAAGCATCGAAAAATTTGCAGAGAAAGTAAAGGAGAATTACAATGTCTAAGCTTGACAAAATCAAACTCGCAAATTACACCCGAACCGAAGACTGGATAAACTCCATAAGCCATATGGTAGGCGGAGGACTTTCCGTGCTCGCAACGCTTCTGTGTCTTGTCAAGGCGTTTATGGCTCGCTCTTGGCAGTATGCCGTGGCGGCACTCATTTACGGGCTGACAATGATTGCAATGTACACCTGCTCGGCTGTTTATCACGCTCTTCGCCCGAACAACGGCAAAAAAGCAATGCGAATGGTTGACCATTCGATGATATATCTTATGATAGCGGGCACGATAACACCGTTTGCGTGGCTCGTTCTTATGCCCGTTAATTTCAAGGCGGGTCTGACGGTTTTGCTCGTTGCATGGATTACGGTCGTAATCGCCATGTTTATGACCTTCTTCCTGTTTAACTCGACAAAGGTGCTTCAGATGGTGCTGTATCTTGCGCTCGGCTGGATGATTATCTTCTGCGTAAGGATACTTTGGGGCTGTATCGACCACAGAGCGGTATATTTGCTTGTTTCGGGCGGCATAGCCTACACGATCGGCGCGATAATTTACGGCATCGGCGCCAAGAAAAGGTATTTCCACAGCGTGTTCCACTTCTTCGTGCTCGCAGGCTCGATACTTCATTTCTTCTCACTGTTTTTATATGTCTTTACCGTATAACGGATATTCAAAACAAGTTAATAACAGCTTCCCTTGCGGGCAAGTGAATAATGAATAATGAATAATGAATAATGAAAAATGAAGAATTGTGGGTGCTTCGCACGTCGAAGTTTGCTCCGTATCGTTCGCAACAGCCTTTGGCTATTTCTCACTCGCTACGCAACTCCTCCTTTTCCGCAAAAATCACGCTCGGCTCGCCTGCTCGGTTGTAAACGCCCTCACGACGGCTCGCTGTCGCTACCGACTTTTGCGATGTCCGAAAACGCAGCGTAGGGCGTGGGTGATTCCCCTGTCAGGGGAAATGTCTGCGAAGCAGACAAAATGGTGCCCGAATTCGGGAGAATTTGCTCCCGCCGATAATAAATATCAAATTACCGTAGGGACAGGGCTTGCCCCTGTCCGCAAGAATAACATGAAAGCCATATTTACGGACAGCCGCAAGGGCTGTCCCTACGGGTTTCATCAAATTAAAATGTTCGCAGAACTAAGCCTCCCTTGTGTAAAGGGAGGTGCCGAACGGATGTGAGGCGGAGGGATTGTGAAAGTGCCGCAAGCGTTGAACTTACGGCATTTTTTATGTTTTGTTGCAATATGCTTCCGATTGTGATATTATTTTACGGTTGGAGAGTGAGAAATGAAAAAGCTTGGCGGACAATCGGTGTCAAAATTAAAAGAAAAAATCAAAAGCGTCGATTTCGAACGCATTTTATATAACGGTAAGGCAAGAATAGCGTGCTCCTGTGTGCTTTTTGTACTGACCTTTGCGGCAGTGCTTTTTGCGACCTCGTTTTTGCCTCATATAGCGGCTTCTCCCGTTTCCGAGGAACTGCCGCAGGAATACGAAAAGGTGACCGAGGCTCAGACGCAAGAGCCGATACAGCCGGAAACAACGCAGGAAACCTCTACGGAAGCCCCGACCGAGGAAGTAACGCTCGATAAGTCGCAGTTTAAGCGTGACAAAACAGTCAAGGCGGCGGTTGCTACGGGTAACGATAAGGCGGACGAGGACTCTGGCGCAAACAGGGTTGCCGACTCCTCGACAAGCGGCAACAAGTCCGATGTAGTCATTTCTGCTAATTCAATCGGAAGCACGCAGACACAGCGGTCCTCGCTGACTGACTTTACCTATGCCGTATCGGGCGGACTTCGGGGTCCCGTGAAAATCAATGACGATATTTTCCTTTTCGGAGACTCCTCCGAGCTCATAAAGGGGCACGCCTCAATCGGAGGCCTCAGGTGCTATTTCAACGAGCACGGCGCAAAGGCGTCAAGGACGGGAATAGATGTTTCCAAGCATCAGGGCACGATAGACTGGGCGCAGGTCAAGGCGGCAGGCATCGACTATGCGATAATAAGAATAGCCTACAGGGGCTACGGCAGTGCAGGAAAGATGCTTATCGACCCTCAGTTTGAAGCTAATATCAAGGGCGCACAGGCAAACGGAATAGATGTCGGCGTGTATTTCTTCAGTCAGGCTGTAAATGTTGCCGAGGCGGTTGAAGAGGCGAGCCTTGTCTTGAACACTCTTAACGGAAGAAAGCTTCAGTATCCGGTCTATTTTGATACCGAATACGCAAACGGCAGCCGAAGCGGCAGAGCAGACAAAATTTCAAAGCAAACCCGAACCGACTGCGCCATAGCCTTTTGCGAAACGGTTAAAAGCTCCGGATATAAGGCGGGAATATATGCGAGTAAGTCTTTCTATGACGATGAGCTCAGCTTTTCACGCATCTCGGGTTATAACATTTGGGTGGCGCACTACACATCGTCCGTTACCGATTTTTCCCATCCGTACAAAATGTGGCAGTATTCGGAAAAGGGAAAAATTAACGGAATTAAAAACAAGGTCGACCTCAATATTTCGTTTTACGATTATGCAAAGGGAACAAATATGAATGCGGCAGGCTCGGATGTCATCTTTGTCTCCGACGGCACGGAGCTTGCAAAATACACGGGTGCGGAGGCGCTCATAAACGCCTATTCTCAAAAGCCGACCGCCGACAATTACAATTCGGCTTCTTCGGCTGTGAATTTGCTGTCAGACCAAAGAGTTGTTTCGGCACTCAACAAAAAGCTTGAGGGAATAAAGGAAAAGGCGGAAAGCGCCACCGCTGAGGAAACAACCGAGCCGACAACAGAGCCGTTACAGGCAAATGAAGAATGAACAGTGCAAAATGCTGAATTGTGGGTTGCTTGCACGGATTGAAATATTATAACAACCCGTAGGGACAGCCCTTGCGGCTGTCCGAGGTTTATATCAAATTTGGTTTGTGCTTCCGCCCAACCGTATATTTAACAGCAAAATACGCCAAAAAAAGCATTTTTTTCTTGACAAAGCTTTACAACACTGATAAAATACTATTTGCCGCATATTAGGGGGCAGTGTGTCCGAACGCACTACAAAGCGGTTTTCCCGCCTCCGATAGCGAGACTATATTAAGGTAGGTAAAAAAATGTACGCAATCATCGTAACCGGCGGTAAGCAGTACAAGGTAGAAAACGGCGACGTTATCTATATTGAAAAGCTTGACGCAGAAGACAATGCTGAAGTAACCTTTGACAAGGTTCTTGCAGTAGGTGCTGATGACGGTATCAAGGTAGGTGCTCCGTATGTAGAGGGCGCAACTGTATCAGGCAAAGCACTTAAAACAGGCAAGGGTAAGAAAATCACTGTATTTACTTACAAGTGCAAGAAGAACGAAAAACGCAAGAAAGGTCATCGCCAGCCCTATACAAAGGTTGAGATTACCGGTATCAACGCTTAATTCCGTTCTATGATAAGAGCAAAATTCACTTTCGGCACGGACGGCAGTGTTACGGGCTTTTCGATAAACGGTCATTCGGGATACGCAGACGAGGGCGATGATATAATTTGCGCAAGTGTTTCCTCAGCCGCATATATGACGGCTAACACGGTAATGGAAATTATTAAAATCACTCCCGACGCACTTTCCGAAAACGACGGCTTTATGGAGCTTCGATTGAACAAAGCCGACGCCGAAAAAGCAAAAGACATTTTATCGGGCTTCCTGCTTCATATGACGGAGCTTGAAAAAATGTATCCGAATTTTATAAAAATCGAAAGAGGTGCTAATAATGCTTAAAATAAACATTCAGTTGTTCGCTCATAAAAAAGGTATGGGTTCTACAAAGAACGGCAGAGACTCAGAGTCAAAGCGTCTCGGCGTTAAGCGCGCAGACGGTCAGTTCGTTCTTGCAGGCAACATCCTTGTAAGACAGCGCGGTACACACATCCATCCCGGCGAGAATGTAGGTAAGGGTTCGGACGATACTCTTTACGCTAAAATCGACGGTACTGTTAAGTTCGAGAGAATGGATAAGAACCGTAAAAGAGTCAGCGTTTACGCTGTTGAGCAGTAATTTTTATCCTAAGAATTCAAGGCGGGAATTGCTTCCTGCCTTTTTTCTTTTGTTAAATATCGCAGGGATTGAGCAGATAAATTTTATATGTGCGCATAACGCCTATACGGTCCCTGTATAAAAGGCTTGCCGACTCAAGCTCTCTGAAGACCTTTATCGCTGTGTTTCCCGTGCAGCCGAGTATTTCGCAGGCGGTGTCTACGGTGCAAAAAACAAATATCTCGCCGTCTGTATCGCACAGACCGTTCTTTGCCGACAGCCTTGCGCGGTCGAAAAGGTAAATATAAAGAAGTCTTGCATTTGCCGAAAGCGAGGTAAACCGTTTATCGGTAAAAAAGCACTTCGGGCAAATTGCGTAGCTGTCAAACGGAAGCCAAATATCCGTTGCTTTCATAAAAATCATCTCCCATATATAGCCGTAACTCGGGAGATATGTAAACCGAAAGCCGTTACATTTTCACAAATTCGAGAAAATGCGGCTTCACATTCAAATTTTGAGTGCAAGTAAATATCTTATGAAAAGAAGAGAAAAAGTAATTTTTATTTTTATTATTTTTATTTGCACGCAATTTTTGAGTTTTCGCCGATTGAAATTTGCGTTTTGCAGGGATTGCTAA
>CAVFQD010000078.1:0-5438 GCA_963624605.1 Eshraghiella crossota
GTGGCGGATAAAGGGAGCATCTGTTGGCGTAGCGGTCGATTTTGTGCGGCGCTCCAAGCCGCACTTGCAAACATAGGCTCCCTCTGACGAGGGAGCTGTCAAACGCTCTGCGTTTGACTGAGGGAGAGATACTGAAAATTTGATGTTTATTGCCTCTCTCCTTCCGTCACGCCTGCGGCGTGCCACCTTCCTCGTCAGAGGAAGGCTTGGTTCTGCAAACATTTCAATTTGATAAAAGCCGTAGGGACAGCCTTTACGGCTGTCCGAGGTGATATATATTAAATTCGGACAGGGGCGAGCCCTGTCCCTACGGTGTAAATATAAAATCATCCGAGAAGTTCCGCTCCCTCCCCGAGGGAGCTGTTGAGCGAAGCGAAACTGAGGGAGTTAAAATAGGTTATATCAAATTATAAAACTAACTCCCTCTGTCATTTTGTTCTCCGAAAAATGACTGTTCCCTTTAAAGGGAGCCGTTGCTTGTACGCAATTTGGTATAAACCTGTATCTTAATTTTCCTTATCCGCTTTTCTTTTTTCGATTATGTACTCATGTACATTATCGGCAAGCTCGCCGTAGATTTTGAACTTCCTTCTGAACACTATAAGCGAAGCCGTGAGGAACACTATCGGTGCGCCGAAAGCGAGGACGCCTATTCCCGTCTTTGTGCCGTCCGTAAAGCGTCCCGCTTCGTTCTGAGCGTTGTAATTCATTGCCCAAAGCGTGCCGAAAAGGACGATGGTCTGTATCGTATAAGCCATTTTCTGCAAAAAGCCCTTCATTGAGAAGGTTATACTCTCGTTTCTCACGCCGTTTTTGTATTCGCCGTAATCGACTATATCGGCAAGGAAAATGGTCTGCGAAACAAACATTGAGGAAATGCCGACAGACGCAATTATGTAGCAGACATCGAGGACAATCGGTATCTTTACAAAAGCGCCGAAAATCAGCATAAGCGTATATCCGAATATTGAAAACACAAGAGAAATTGTATATGTTGTGCGTTTTGAGAACTTCTGCGAAAGCACGGGAACGACAAGCAGACCGAGAATTGAGCCCACCGCTCCTATCGTGCCGAACAGCGACTGCTTTGTCGGGTCGCCGAGAGCATCGGAGAAGTAATACGCCGCCGTAGACGAGGTAAGATACCAGCCTGCGTTTGACAGCATTGCAAATACCATAAACACGATAAGCTGGTCGTTTGACTTAATTACATCAAATATCTGCTTAAAGCTGAACTTTTGCTTTTCGTTATATACGACATTTGTTTCCTTTGTGGTAAGCACGCAGACAAGCGAGAAGAACACGAGTGCCGCGCCGCATATCATAGCCCATTTTGAGAAACCCGAAGCAGAATATCCCTTGTCGGTTTTCTGTTCAAGGTCGCTCGCAAGCAACGGGCAGATGATAGGAGTCAAAATTGAAATAATACCCTGACCGAGACCCGAAAAGGTTCTTGCCACGGTTGCAACAAGGTTTCTCTCCTTTTCCTCGCTCGTAAACGACGGAACCATCGACCAATACGGAATGTCAGCCATTGTGTTGGTCATACCCCAGAGGATATACATTACCGCAATGTAAATGTAAAGCTTTGTTCCGCTCATTCCGAACGAAGTGAAAAGCAATGAAAGAACTATGGCGTTTGACATTGCACCTATGAGAATCCACGGGCGGTATTTGCCGAATTTTGTCCTCGTATTGTCTACTATCGTGCCCATCATCGGGTCATTGATGCCGTCCCATATTCTCGCTATCGGCGTTAAGATAAGCAAAAACGCCTCGGGAATATTGAGCACACTCGACAGATAGTACGAAAGATATGTATAGAACATACCATAGCTCAAATCAAGACCTATCGCACCGACGCCGTAGCCCAATTTGCTTTTGATAAATTTCAATTGTTCCTTCATTGTTTACTCTCCCCTGTATTTTTTGTCTTTATGCGTATAACCGCTTGCATACAGCCTGCAAGCACGGCAAAGCAAAGTATCTGCTTGGGCGTGCAAAGCGTGTTGTCGAACATCG
The DNA here is from genome assembly GCA_963624605.1 of Eshraghiella crossota. Lineage (GTDB taxonomy): Bacteria > Bacillota > Clostridia > Oscillospirales > Acutalibacteraceae > Fimenecus. Next base: position 2,023 of record CAVFQD010000078.1, read on the forward strand.
ACATAACCGCAAAGCTCAAAAATGACGAAAGAAATGCTATTCCGTAGCTTCTGTGCCAGCCGCTCATACGGCAGAGCTTTACAAAATCGCAAACGATTATCAAAAGCAGAATTGCAAACAAGCCGAGACCTATTATGCCGCCCTCGGCAAGCACCTCAATAAACAGGTTGTGCGAATGTGAAAATCGGAGTCCGTTTTCAAAAAGATAGCCCGTTACATTGTTATATCCTGCGCCTACGCCCAAAAGGAAATTATTCTTTATAAGTCCGAAGGTACAGCCCCAGAGCCCTATCCTGTAATTGGTGGAAAGGTCCTGCGAAGCAGAAACGCCCCTGCGCTCAAAAATAGTTATGAGTATTATCAGCGAAGACGCCGCCGCAACGCCCGACATAAACTTTGCCGGTTTCTTACCCGCAAACGAAAGAACCATAAACGAAACTATGATTGCGACCGCCGCGCCCCTCAAAAAAGTGAAGAGTATTCCGAAAAAGATAAGCAATGAGCTTATTATTGAAAAAACGCGCCTTTTCTTGGTTGCTGTGTAAAAGCAACAGTAAGCCGCTATCGGGAACACCATTACAAGGAAGGTGGCAAAGATAAGCGGATTTTCAAAGCAAGCCGCTACCCTGTCACGAACCTCTTCGACAAAATATTCATAATTTATAAGCCCGTAAACGAACTTATCCGCCTTTTGGTACAGCGGGTTCGGGAACAAATCCGAGCGTCCGATCGCCATAAAGCACATCTGAACAATGCCTATTACGGAGTTTGCCGCCGCAGAGCCGACAAGGCAAAGCATAATGTTCTCAATCTTTTCCCTTGTATCGCAAAGCGAAATGACGGTCATTGCGCAAATTGCGGCACATATCCATACGAATCCCATTGTTGCCGAAGCCTTGGGAACTTTTGCCCAAAAGGCGGTAACGGCAAGATATACGGCGTAAACCGACATCGCAATAAGGAATTTATCGGCACCGACGCTCAGACGCTGAGGCTTTTTTCTTATTATACAGGACGCAAGAATTACAAAAGGTATTATTACGGTGAGATACTCGGGCAAAAGTGAGCCCAAAAGCAGCGATACCGCAAGTATCTTATATGTAACCGGAAAGTTTTTATCCTTCAGAAACTGTGGAATCAAGCGCATCAACTCCGAAATTTAATTACCGATATATATTATCATATTTTTACTGAAAATACAATAACAATAAAAGTGTCGGTTGCTTTACGACACAATGCGGATTTTTTGCTTATTTATTACAAATTTATGAATTTTTGGAAAAGTACTTGATTTTTTTCCGTAATCGGCTAAAATATATATTAGCACTCGGGAGTAAAGAGTGCTAACGAAAGTTTTTAATTCTTTTGGGAGGAATCTTATATGACAATCAAACCACTTGCTGACAGAGTTGTTCTCAAGTCAGTTGAACTCGAAGAAACCACAAAGGGCGGCATTATTCTTGCCGCTTCGGCACAGGAAAAGCCTCAGGTTGCAGAGGTCGTTGCAGTAGGCCCCGGCGGCATTGTTGACGGCAAGGACATCAAAATGTATGTCAAGGTCGGCGACAAGGTTATCACAAGCAAATATTCCGGCACGGAAGTCAAAATCGACGACGCTGAATACATTATCGTTCGTCAGGCAGACATCCTTGCAGTTGTTGAATAATTTTTTCGGAGGTAATGAATTATGGCTAAACAGATTATTTACGGCGAGGAAGCTCGCAAGGCATTACAGGCAGGTATTGATAAATTGAGCAATACCGTTAAAATCACATTGGGTCCCAAGGGCAGAAATGTTGTTCTTGACAGGAAATACGGCGCTCCGCTTATCACAAACGACGGCGTTACAATCGCCAAAGAGGTTGAGCTTGAGGACGCATTCGAAAATATGGGCGCTCAGCTCGTTAAAGAGGTTGCCACAAAGACAAACGATGTTGCCGGCGACGGCACAACAACCGCTACACTGCTTGCACAGGCTCTTGTCCGTGAGGGTATGAAGAATGTTGCGGCAGGCGCAAACCCGATGGTAGTCAAGAAAGGTATGCAGATGGCTGTTGACGCCGCTGTCAAGGCTATCAAGGAAAACGCACAGCCGGTTAAATCTTCAAGCGACATCGCCAGAATCGCTACAATTTCCGCAGCTGACGAATTTGTCGGCAAGCTTATTGCAGACGCTATGGAAAAGGTTACCGCAGACGGCGTAATCACCATTGAAGAGTCCAAGACATCGGAGACATATTCGGATGTTGTTGAAGGCATGCAATTCGACAGAGGCTACATTTCACCTTATATGGTAACGGATACGGATAAGATGGAGGCTGTTATCGACGACGCATACATCCTTATCACAGATAAGAAGATCTCTTCAATTCAGGAGATCCTTCCCTTGCTTGAAAAAATTGTTCAGGCAGGTCAGAAACTCGTTATCATCGCTGAGGATGTTGAGGGCGAGGCTCTTTCGACTATCCTTGTCAACAAGCTGAGAGGCACATTCACCTGCGTATGCGTAAAGGCTCCCGGCTTCGGCGACAGAAGAAAGGATATGCTTCAGGACATTGCCGTTCTTACAGGCGGTCAGGTAATCACCTCGGATCTCGGTCTTGAGCTCAAGGACGCAGACATCCCCATGCTCGGCAAAGCTAAGCAGGTTAAGATTACAAAAGAAAACACCACAATCGTTGACGGTGCAGGCAAAAAAGAGGACATCAAGGGCAGAGTTTCCCAGATCAGAAGCCAGATTGAAGCTACCACCTCGGAATTTGACCGTGAAAAGCTTCAAGAAAGACTTGCAAAGCTTGCAGGCGGCGTAGCTGTTATCCGTGTCGGTGCGGCTACCGAAACAGAAATGAAAGAAAAGAAGCTCCGTATTGAGGACGCTCTCGCAGCTACTAAGGCGGCTGTTGAAGAGGGCTGCGTTGCAGGCGGCGGCGTTGCACTTTTGAACGCTATCCCCGAGGTTGCAAAGCTTCTTGACACAGAGGACGCTGACCTCAAGACAGGCGTAAATATTGTGCTCAAGGCTATTGAAGAGCCTGTAAGACAGATTGCACGCAATGCAGGTCTTGAAGGCTCGGTTATCGTAAACGAAATCGTAAACAAGAAAAAGAAAGGCTACGGCTTCGACTTCGGTAACGAAGAGTATGTCGATATGTTCAAGGCAGGTATCCTTGACCCCGCCAAGGTTACACGCTCGGCGCTCCAGAACGCGGCTTCGGTTGCGGCTATGGTTCTTACAACCGAGTCTCTCGTAACCGATATTCCCGACCCGCAGGCTGAGGCGGCGGCAAACGCTGCAATGGCACAGGGCGGCGGAATGTATTGATCCGATAAAGAATATGCCCTGAAATCATAACCACTAGTTTACTAGTGGTTTGCACAGGCCCTATAAGGGCCGCCTACTGGCTAAGCCCCTGAAA
>CAVFQD010000079.1:0-5402 GCA_963624605.1 Eshraghiella crossota
CCGTTGTATTACCGCATCCGACAAATAAAAGAGCAACAACCAGCACGGTAATAATAATTACATTCATTTTTTTCATGTTTAACACTCCTCACGATTATATTTAATCACTTGAAATTTTATATGTCAACAGAATTTGTGAAAAAACCGTATAATTTGTAAAGCAAACGCTTCGCGTTAAAATCATTTTATAAAAAAGACCAAGCCGTGCGACTTGGTCATATAATTGGCGCGCCCGACTGGAGTCGAACCAGCGGCCTTCAGAGTCGGAGTCTGACGCTCTATCCAACTGAGCTACGGGCGCCGATAATCAAATATTATCAAACATTAAATCTGAAAAGGACAATGTCTCCGTCCTGCATAATGTAATCCTTACCCTCGGAGCGTATCTTGCCGTTTTCCTTTGCCGCCTGCATTGAGCCGAGCGCCATAAGGTCATCAAACGAAACCACTTCGGCACGGATAAAGCCTCTTTCAATATCGGAATGGATTTTTCCTGCCGCTTTGGGGGCTTTTGTACCTTTTTTAATTGTCCACGCTCTGACCTCTGGCTTGCCTGCCGTAAGAAACGACATCAGCCCAAGCAAATCGTATGAACGCTGTATGAGCAGGTCAAGTCCGCCCTTATCAACGCCTATATCGGAAAGGAACATCTCCTTTTCATCCTTGTCAAGTGAGGAAATTTCAGCCTCAAGCTCGGCGCAGATAGGAAGCACCTCTGCCCCCTCTTTTGCCGCAAGCTCCCTTACCGCATTATAACGGGCATTGGTTTCAATATTGTTTTTGAAATCGTCCTCGCTCATATTGCAAGCGTAAATAACAGGCTTTGCGGAAAGCAGACCGATACCCGAAAGAATTTCCTTTTCGTCCTCATCCGCCTCCACGGCTCTTGCATTCACGCCGCTGTCAAGCTCGGATTTAAGGCGATGAAGAAAATCAACTTCCTTTTGAAGCGATTTGTCGCCTTTAAGCTCCTTTTCCGCTTTTGCAATTCTTCTGTCGAGAATTTCCGCATCGGACAAAAGCAATTCAAGGTTTATGGTTTCAATATCCCTTGTCGGGTCTATCGAGCCCTCGACATGGATTATATCATCGTTATCAAAGCATCTGACAACATGGACTATTGCGTCAACCTCACGGATATGCGAGAGGAACTTGTTTCCGAGACCCTCCCCCTTTGACGCACCCTTTACAAGCCCCGCAATATCAACAAATTCGATTGATGCGGGCGTTATCTTATCGGGTGAGTACATCTCGGCAAGCTTGTCAAGCCTGTAATCGGGAACATCGACAACGCCGACATTCGGTTCTATTGTACAGAAAGCATAGTTCGCCGACTGCGCTCCCGCATTTGTAATTGCGTTGAAAAGAGTGCTTTTACCGACATTCGGCAAACCGACTATTCCTAATTTCATTAATTTCATTCCTTTGTTTTCATTTGGGCACAGAGTATTATACACTAATCTCTTTGTTTTTTCAATGCAATTCGTGAATAAACAGTCCGCTTAAAAGCTTGGGCTCAAACCATGTCGATTTCGGCGGCATAATAAGACCTGCATCCGCAATCGTCATAAGCTCGTCAAGCGTGGTCGGATACATTGAAAAAGCAAGCTTCATATCGCTGTTTGCACGCCTTTCAAGCTCTCCGAGACCTCTTATTCCGCCGACAAAGTCAATTCTCTTGTCGGTTCTCGGGTCGTCAATGCCGAGTATCGGAGAAATAAGATTATTCTGCAAAATCGAAACATCAAGACTGCCTACGGGGTCGTTTTTGTCAAAAGTTCCGTCCTTTGCTTTAAGGCAATACCACTCGTTGTCAAGGTACATACCGAATGTATGCTGTTTTTCGGGCTTATATGCCGATGTGCCGACCTTTTCGACCTCGAACTTGCCGGAAATTTTATTTATAAATTCCTCTTTCGAGTTGCCGTTTAAGTCAGCTATTACTCTGTTATAATCCATAATTGCAAGGTCGTCCGCACAGAAAACAACGCAGAGGAAGAAGTTAAACTCCTCGTTTCCCGTATAATCGGGGGTTGCCTCACGCCTTTTAATGCCGACCTTTACCGCGGAAGCCGCCCTGTGGTGTCCGTCCGCAATGTACAAAGACGGAATTTTTGCAAACTCGCCCGTAATTTTTGCGATAACATTATCGTCGTCAATCACCCAAACAGTCTGGCGAACTCCGTCCGAAACAAAATCATATTCTGCTTCGTGAGATGCTTTCCACGCAGAAACCGTTTCGGTAACAGCGTCGTTTTTGCGGTGCGCAAGGAATATCGGACCCGTGTTTGAGTCAAGCGTATCTACATGATGAATTCTGTCCGCCTCTTTATCGGCTCTTGTAAGCTCGTGCTTTTTAATTACATTGTTCATATAATCGTCAATCGAAGCGCAGCCTACGATACCCGTCTGCACCTTACCCTCACGGGTCTGCTCATAGATATAAAAGCAAGGCTTATCGTCCTTTTTGAGAACTCCGTCCGACACAAGCGACAACAAGTTCTGTTTAGCCTTTTCATAAACCTCTTCACTGTATATGTATGTGTCCACAGGAAGGTCTATTTCCGCCTTATCCACATGGAGAAACGAATATGGATTGCCCTTTACCATCTGACGGGCTTCCTGTGAATTCATAACATCATAAGGCAAAGCGGCTACCCTACTTGCGTATTCCTTTTTCGGTCTGATTGCTTTGAAAGGTCTTAAAACTGACATACTTTTCCTCTCTTGTTACAGTATTTTTTATAAATTAAATAAATGATTGACAAAAAGACTATACATGCGGCGGCTCCGCCCGAATCTATGAGCACATCACGGAACCTGCACGCCCTGCCGTCAACGAATACCTGATGAATTTCGTCCGTTGCGGCATACAGTACAGTCAATATAAAAGATACAAGCGGCTTGAATTTCAGCGTCGTGGCGCCGAGCGCCAAATTAAACAACAGGCACAGTCCGAAAAACTCTAAGGCGTGCGCCGTTTTCCTTATAAAATGCGAGCTGAGCGAAATACCGAACATATCGTATATCCATTTTATGCAGGTGTCCGACGATTCGGTCGATGCATCCGCAGGCTGAGCGGAAAGCATAAATATCGTTATCATACAGGCGGCAACGCACAGCCACGCAACTGCTGTCAGAATTTTCCGTCTTCTGCTCATTTCTTCACCGCATTTATAAAATACATAATGTCGCCCGACGGATAGAAGTATATGCCGTCAACATCCTTGTTTTCGATGAAATAACTGTATTCATATATAACGGGGAGCATAACAGCCTCGTCAATGAGTACGCTTTCGGCGTTCTTGCAGCTTTCCAAAAGCCGTGAGTTATCCTTTGTCGACTCACGAACCTGCTGCAAAGCTGCCTCAAAACGGTCGGAAGTGTAATTGAACTTTGTATTGTTGCTGAAGCTTTCCAAAAACTCATTTGTGTTGACGGTATTCGCCGTGAACGGATAGAACACCACCGAATAGTTGCCCGAAATCACCGTAGAGTCAAGCTCGTCTCCCGTAACTACCGTTACGCTGACCGCAAATTTAACGCCCAGCGTCTTTTGCCACACCTGAACAATCTGCTTGACAAAGGTCTCGTACTCCTCGGTGCATTTAATTTCAAGCTCAACGCTTGACGAGCCCGTTTCAAGCAAGCCCTGCTCGAAATAATCCTTTGCCTTTGCCGAATCGAAAGCGTAAACAGAGCCGGTAGAATCAGACGGCGTGTATTGAGCCGAACCCACCTTACAGTAAGGAGGTACGAAGCTGACCGCAGGCTTAATGTCATCGGAAATTGCTCCTGCAAGCGATAAATCTGCCGAATAAGCGAGCGCAAGACGCACATTTTTGTTCGCAAGATACTTGTCGGTCTGGTTAAACACAAACGAATACACCGTATTTTCAACGCTTTGCGTATTAAAATCCGATTTATCCGTTATATTTGAATAGTTGATATTGTTGAGATACGCAACATCGTATGTATCGTTGTTCATTTTTTCGGCAACGGCATCACGGCTTGTGTTGACATAGAAGGTTACCGATGATGGCATAACCTTGTTTTCGCCGTTATAGTCGTCATTGCGGTCAAGTCTTACAGATGTGCCGTCAATCCATTTGCCGACATTAAACGGACCGTTGCAAAGGGAATACTTGGCGTCAAGCCCGTACTTACCGCCCGTAAGCTCATAAAACTCCCTATCACACGGCACTGCGCCCGCCGTGGTAAGGTTATAAAGCAAATTGTCGTCCTTTGAATTAAGCGTGATTGAAAAGGTGTACTTGTCATCTGCGCTGTACGAAGCAACAGAGGAAAAGAGCGAGGCATACGGCGAATTTATGGAAGGGTCAAAAATCCTGTCAAAGGCAAAGGCAAAGTCCTCGGCATAAACATTTATGTCAAAGGTATCCGCATAGTTTTCTCCCAAAACGGTCTTATGACCCGAAAAAAGAGCCCAATGAGCATCCTGACGAAGCTTAAAAACATAGCGCAAGCCGTCGTCCGAGACGGTATAGCTCTCGCATACGCCGTTTTCGATTTCGCCGTTGCTTCCTATTCTAAAAAGCCCCTCATAGCAGTTTAGGACTATCATTTTTTCGCTGTCGGTCTTTGCAATCTGCGGGTCAAGGCTTGTGGGCTCGCCGATAATCGGCACGGCAAAGGATTTGTTCGCCTTGCCCTTACCGAAGCAACCGCAAAGTGAAAGCATTATTAAAATTAACGCCGTAATCACGGCAACTGATTTCTTGAACATATAAACTCCGATATTTTTATCTGAAAAGTCTGATTTTTACGCTTGTTTTTTAGATATTATACAACAAAAATTTATTCATTGCAATTCACTCTTGATTTTTTTCCGACTATCGTTTATAATATCACAGGTAACACGGAGAGTTGTCCGAGCTGGTCGAAGGAGCACGATTGGAAATCGTGTAAACCGCCAAAACGGTTTCGAGGGTTCGAATCCCTTGCTCTCCGCCAGAAAATAGCGGTATGGTGTGTTGAACACTGTACCGTTATTTTTGTGAATTGTTAGAGGGATTCGAACCCTAAAATCTTTTGCAAGACGAAGTCTTGTCAAAAGAAGTCTATAATAGGATAGTTTGCGAAGCAAACTTACAGGCGAACGAAGTGAGCCGAGTCCCTTGCTCTCCGCCAGAAAACAGCGGTATGGTGTGTTGAACACTGTACCGTTATTTTTGTGAATTGTTAGAGGGATTCGAACCCTAAAATCTTTTGCAAGACGAAGTCTTGTCAAAAGAAGTCTATAATAGGATAGTTTGCGAAGCAAACTTACAGGCGAACGAAGTGAGCCGAGTCCCTTGCTCTCCGCCAAGAAATACGGGGTACAGCAAATGCCAACACCACATAAGGATGTTTTAATGTAATAGCCACGGTGCAACTCAGAA
>CAVFQD010000080.1:0-4581 GCA_963624605.1 Eshraghiella crossota
TAAAGCGTTCCTTTTCCCCCGGTAGAACCGGGGGTTTTCATCAATTGCTAGACAATAATTAAGAGCGAAAAGGTTATCTTTTCGCTCTTGTTTTTTGCTTTGTTAAATGATATACTAATCGGGAAACGAGGTAATGCAATATGATGATAAACGGACACGATATTCCCGAAATTGCCTTTTTTGAAAACAAGAATGTTTTTACGGGCAGCGACGGTAAAAATTTCAGATACAGGCTTGCAAATTCGGACGGAAAGCTTGAAGTAAGCGTCTGGTATGAGGACATATGCTTTGAGTTGTGCCACGACCCCGAAAGCGAAACCTTTGAGTTGAGCAACGACGCTTTACCGAGTGCCGTAGATTGGATTTTCAGCCACAAGAAATAAAGAAAAACGCCGATACAGAGAATTTCTTCGTATCGGCGTTGTTTTATAAGTTTTTATCAAGGAAATCGGCTGCTTTATCAATCCAGCCCTCTGCGTCTTTCCCCTCGGCAAGCCCTATTCCGTGACCGCCGTTGTCAAAATAAAGGAAGTCATTTTCCACTTTATTCTCATTGAGAGCCTTTTCGAGCATCTCACTGTTTTCGACGGGCACCGACATATCGTCCCTGTTGTGCCAGCAAAAGGTCGGCGGATAATCGGGCTTTATATGTAAATAGACGGAAGCGGCATCGCGTTCCGCTTTACCCGTCAGCATACCGAGAAAAATTCGTCTTGAAACCTTGTGTGACAAATTTCCCATTGTTATAACCGGATAAGCAATCACAAGTGCTTTGGGCTTAAGCGAATAATCACTGTTTTCATATTCACATTCAAATCTCTCATATTGCGTTGCAAAGAAAGCGCACAGGTGTCCGCCTGCCGAGCTCCCCATCAAGGCAATTCTGTCGGCGTCAATTTCAAGCTCTTGTGCCTTAGATTTGATAAATTGCATTGCCCTCGCAACATCTTTGAGCGGATAAGGAAAGCGCCCGTTGCCGCTTCCGACGCTGTAAAACAGAACAAAGGCGTTATATCCCCTCTCATTAAGCTTTTGTGCGTAGGGCTTACCCTCGTTAAAATCGGAAATGATTTTATATGCGCCGCCGGGGCAAATCAAAACTGTCGGGGCATTGTTGCCGATAATATAGCTTTCAAGAACGACCTTTTTCCTCTGCGGGCGTTCCTTTATCTCTTTTTTTGTATAGAGCTGATATGTCATTCCTATCACCGTCAAGTAACATTTCAAATATATTTTACCAAAATTTGCTTTTGTTGTAAATATGGATTATAATAATAAGCCGACGTGAATTGTTTTGACAAAACAGTTGCATAAACCGATATTTTTTTATATAATACTAAAGTTAAATACTTACTAAAAAGGAAAAGGTATATTTATGCTTCAATTTGAAGAATTAAGATTAAGACTTCTCGGCCATGAGGCGGCACTCAACGACCTTGCGGACGCACTCGGTCTTGAAAAAATGAAAAAGGAAATTGCAGAGCTTGACGCAAAAACCGCAGAAAACGGCTTTTGGGACGATGTCAAGGGTTCACAGGTTGTTCTCAAGTGCCAGAGCGCACTCAAGAACAAGGTAAACGCTTACGAAAAGTTAAAACAGGATTATGACGACGCTCTTGTTATGATTGAGCTTGCAAACGAGGAAGAGGACGAAAGCCTTGTCGAAGAATGCGAAGAAAGCGTTCAGAAGATTGAAAACGACCTTGAAACCATGACCCTCTCCACCCTTTTGAGCGGCGAATACGACTCAAAGAATGCCATTCTTACCTTCCATGCCGGCGCAGGCGGAACAGAGGCTCAGGACTGGGCGCAGATGCTTTTCCGTATGTACTGCCGTTGGGGCGAAAGACACGGCTACAAGGTTACCACTCTTGACTATCTCGACGGAGACGAAGCAGGTCTCAAATCGGCAAGTATTCTTATCGAGGGCGAAAACGCTTACGGATATATGAAGAGCGAAACAGGTATTCACAGACTTGTCCGTGTCTCCCCGTTTGATTCCGAGGGCAGACGCCACACATCGTTTGCTTCGCTTGAGGTTATGCCAGAAATCGACGACACGATTGAGGTTGAAATCGCTCCCGAGGACATAAAGATGGATGTTTACCGTTCATCGGGCGCAGGCGGACAGAAGGTCAACAAGACCTCCTCTGCGGTTCGTCTTACGCATATACCGACAGGTATCGTCGTTGCGTGTCAGGTTGAAAGAAGCCAGCACCAAAACCGTGAGGTTGCGATGACAATGCTTAAATCAAAGCTCATTGAAATAAAAGAGCGCGAGCATCTTGACAAGATTTCCGACATTAAGGGCGACCAGAAAGAAATCGCCTGGGGAAGTCAGATAAGGTCATATGTATTTATGCCATATCAGCTTGTCAAGGACCACAGAACGAACTACGAAATGGGCAATATAGCGAATGTTATGGACGGAGACATTGACGGCTTTATTAACGCTTACTTAAAGCAGGAGTCGCAGAAAAATCTTCAGAAGTAATCAAACGTATGCTTATAACGGGGCTTTCAAACGGAAGTCCTGTTTTTTTCAGATAAAATGCTTCAATCGCTCTTGAATTTCCACTCTGAAATTCGCCGTTAACACAGTCAAAGCTTATAATTTAATGACAAAAGTGTAAATTTTTATTTTTTACTTGTCAGTTAAGAAAAAATAGTATAAAATATAAGGGATATTCGGTTTGACCGAAATTTCATAAAAAAAGGATGAAATTGAAATGGACAAAAATCAGACAGGAAAAAGCCAGGCAGAGCTTTATCGCGAAGAGCGTAAAGCAAGAATGGCAAAGGCTGCAAAGAAGAATGCAACAAAGAGCCCTCAGCTCGCTAAATTCGGCAGAGTTCTCGGAAGATGCTGCGGAATTATCATTATTGTCGCTCTTTGCCTTACAATAATTTACGGAACTTTATCTTTCTTCGGAGTTCCGCAGAAAGCGCTCACTGCCGTTAAAGTCGGAAAGACTAAGGTTTCCGTGGCTAAATATAATTTCTATTATTTTGACATTTACAATCAGATTTACAGTCAGGCTTCTCAGTATGAGAACTACGGCTCGGGCATGGGTCTTCAGTTTACGGGCTTTGACATTACAAAGGCTCCCGAGGATCAGAGCTATCCCTCAACCCTTGATGGCTATGACAACCCCACTTGGGCTGATTACATCAAGGAAACCGCTCTCACCTATCTTCAGTCCTATGTTACATATGCAGAGCTTGCAAAGGATAAAGGCATTACCGTTACGGACGAACAGAATTCTGAAATTGACGAGCAGGTTACTCAGCTTGAGACATATGCTTCAAATAACGATTACTCCCTCAACCGCTACCTCACAAAGATTTACGGAAAGGGTGTAAACGAAAAGCTTCTCCGCGAGGTATACGAGGAGAGAAATCTTGCTACGAACTATGCAAGCGCAAGCCAGGATGAAATCGCCGCTGCTGTTACCGATGAGGAAATCAACACGGAATACGAGACCAACATTCAGTCTTACACAAAGTTCAGCGTAAACCTTTTCGAGGTTACGGCAGTTACACAGGAGCTTGCAGACGACGCAACTGACGAGCAGAAAACAGCTGCAGAAACCGCAGCAATGAACGAAGCAAAAGCTTTGGCTGACGGCTACCTTGCAAAAATCACAACTGCCGATTCAGTTCTTAATGTTGCTACAGCTTATAAGGCTTCAACTACCGAATCGAGCGTTAAGCTTGTTGACACCGACGCTTCAACGGTTGAAAGCTCATACGGCGAAAACACCGTAAACTGGATTTATTCTTCGGACAGACAGGTCGGCGATAAGGCTGTTGTCGAAACAGACGGCGGCTATGTTGTAATCTATATGGTAACGCTTCCCTATCGTGAAACCGCCAAGGCTGTTGATGTAAGACACATTCTTGTTCAGTTTGACTCAAGCTCAAGCAGCTCAAGCTCAAGTTCCTCTACCCTTACGGAAGCGGAGAAGGCTTCATATTATGCAGAGGCTGAGGAAATCTACAACAGCTTCCTTGAAAACCCGACAGAGGACAATTTTGCCGCTCTCGCAAACGAAAAGAGCGACGATACAGGCTCCAACACAAACGGCGGTCTTTATGAGGATGTTGCACCCGGAGATATGGTTGACGGCTTCAACGATTGGATTTTCGACGCGGCAAGGAAGCCCGGCGACACAGCTATCATTGAAACAACATACGGTTACCACATTATGTATTATGTAGGCAACGACAATGAAGAGGTGTGGAAGCTTAACTGCCGTTCCGCAATCGCTGAAAACAAGTTTACCGAAAACGATACCGCTCTTATGGCAAGCGACGAACACAAGCTTACAAAGCATGAAAAGCTGATAAATTGGGGCGCCGAATCCGTAGAAAAGACTATCAAGTCTTACCTTTCAAACAAATCGTCAAGCTCATCAAGCTCATCAAGCTCATTAAGCTCATCGAGTTCGTCGAGCTATTAAAAAAAACTGACAGAAGTACACATACAGAGGACCCGAGTTCAAACTCGGGTCCTCTGTTATTCATTGTCTAGCAATTGATGAAAACCCCCGGTTCTACCGGGGGAAAAGGAACGCTTTA
>CAVFQD010000081.1:0-4402 GCA_963624605.1 Eshraghiella crossota
AATTTTGAGATGGCAGAAATCACCATCACGCCTGTTCAGGCAACGCAGGTTAAATTAGGTGATTTTTAATAAATATTTGTTGCCTGAAAGGCTATGGTGATTAAAGGTGATTAAAAATATGAGAACTGCAAAAATCGACAGAAAAACCAATGAGACCGATATAAAGCTCTCGCTGAATATCGACGGAACGGGCAAAAGCGACATAAAAAGCGGCTGCGGTTTCCTTGACCATATGCTCACGCTTTTTGCCTCTCACGGAAAGTTTGACCTTGAAATAAAGTGCGACGGCGACACCTATGTTGACGACCACCACACGACCGAGGATATAGGCATTGTTCTCGGACAGGCTTTTTCGCAGGCTCTCGGCGACAAAAAGGGCATCGTACGCTACGGCGACACGGTTCTGCCCATGGACGAGGCGCTTATCCTTACGGCGGTTGATTTCTCGGGCAGGAGTTATCTCGGTTACTCGCTTGACATCCCTACCCAAAAGGTCGGCACCTTTGACACCGAGCTTGTAAAGGAATTTTTCCTCGCATTTACAAGGAATGCAAATCTCACTCTCCACATAAAGCAGCTTGACGGCGAAAACTCTCATCACATAATCGAGGGTGCGTTCAAGTCGGTTGCAAGGAGCATCAGAAGCGCGGTTAAAATCGACAGCGATTTTGCCGACGAAATTCCGTCCTCAAAGGGTGTGTTATAATGGTTGCTATTGTTGATTACGGCGTGGGGAACCTCTTTTCCCTCAAAAGCTCGTTTTCCGCTATCGGTGCAAACGCCGTTGTTACAAGCTCAAAATCGGAGCTTGAAAGCGCCGATTCGATTATCCTGCCGGGCGTGGGAGCGTTCCGTGACGCCGCAAAAAAGCTTAAGGACAGCGGACTCGAAAATACGGTGATTTCTCTTGCGCAAAACGGGAAGCCTCTTATGGGCATATGCCTCGGTATGCAGCTGCTGTTTGAGAAAAGCTTTGAATACGGCGAACACAATGGCTTGGGTCTTATAAAGGGCGAGATAAGACCTATCGAAGCGGTCATTCCGAAAGGGTATAAAATTCCGCATATCGGCTGGAACAGCCTTGAAATTAAAAAGCCCTCGCCGATTTTTGAAAATGTAAATAACGGCGAATATGTCTACTTCGTCCACTCATACTATGCCGCCGACTGCGAAAGCTCGGTAACGGCGGTGTCCGATTACGGTGCGCCTCTTACGGCGGCGGTGCAGTCGGGAAATGTTTTCGGCTGTCAGTTCCACCCCGAAAAGAGCGGCGAAACGGGACTTAAAATACTTCGCTCATTCGTAGCCTTAGGGGAGGAAAAATAATGTTTATCTATCCTGCAATAGACCTTTACGAGGGCAAGGCGGTAAGACTTTTCAAGGGAGATTACAACCGAATGGAGGTTTTTTCCGAAAACCCGCCCGAAGTCGCAAAGGATTTTGAAAACTGCGGCGCAACGCACATACATCTTGTTGATTTAGAGGGCGCAAAGAACGGAAAAACGCCCAATTTCAACACGGTTATGAAAATTCACAACTCAACGGATATGTTCTGTGAAATCGGCGGCGGAATACGCAGTATGGAAACGGTCGAGATGTATCTTGAAAACGGAATTGACCGTGTAATACTCGGCACTGCGGCGGTAAACGACAGAAAATTCCTTGAAAGAGCCGTCGGAAAATATAAGGACAGGATTGCAGTCGGCGTTGACATAAAGGACGGCTTTGTCGCAATTAAAGGCTGGACGGAAAAATCGTCGCTTGAAGCGTTTGAGTTTTGCAGGGATATACAAGCCCTCGGCGTTTCAACGCTCATTTGCACCGATATTTCAAAGGACGGCGCAATGAAGGGCACAAATCACGAGCTGTACAAGGCTTTGAGCGAACAGCTGAATATGAACATAATCGCCTCAGGCGGCGTTTCCTCGCTCGACGATGTAAAAAGACTTCGTGCGCTCAACATTCACGGCGCAATAATCGGCAAGGCTTATTACACAAAGGCAATTGATTTGAGAAAGGCGGTTGAGGCGGCTCTGTGATTACAAAAAGAATTATCCCCTGCCTTGATGTCAGGGACGGACGGGTCGTAAAAGGCGTAAATTTCGAGGGCTTGAAGGATGTTTCCTCGCCCGTTGAGCTTGCAAAATATTACACGCAAAACGGTGCGGACGAGCTTGTGTTTTACGACATAACCGCTTCGTCGGACGGCAGGAAGCTGTTTACCGATATCCTTTGCGAAACCGCAAAGAGCGTTTTCATACCGCTTACCGTCGGCGGAGGCATAAACACCGTCGAGGACTTTGACAGGGTGTTAAAATGCGGTGCGGACAAGGTCAGCGTGAACTCTGGAGCTATCAGAACCCCCGATTTAATCTGTAAAGCCGCAAAACTTTACGGCGACCAATGCGTAGTGCTGTCGGTTGATGTCAAAAGGGTTGACGGCGTTTTCAGAGTTTTCGCAAAGGGCGGCAGAGAAAACACGGGAATGGAAGCCATTGAATGGATAAAACGTTGCGTTGCAAACGGCGCAGGCGAGGTTGTTGTCAATTCCATCGACACGGACGGTGTGAAAAAGGGCTTTGACCTTGAAATGCTCGAAAAGGTCTGCGACGCGGTAAATGTGCCCGTAATCGCCTCGGGCGGTGCGGGAAAAATCGAGGACTTTATCACTCTTTTCAATACCGTTCCCAAGGTTGACGCAGGTCTTGCCGCTTCGATTTTCCATTTCGGAGAGGTCAGCATAAACGACCTGAAAAAAGAGATGAAACGCAATAACATTCCGACAAGGATATAAGGAGAAAGCTATGTTGAACATTGACGAACTTAAATTTGACGAAAAGGGTCTTATCCCCGCAATCGTCGTTGACGCAAGGACGAAAAAGGTCCTGACCCTCGCATATATGAACAGGGAAAGCCTTGAAATATCACTTAAAAAGGAGCTTACCTGCTTCTGGAGCCGTTCAAGGAACGAGCTGTGGCTCAAGGGCGAAACAAGCGGAAACTATCAGCACATTGTTTCGATAACGGCTGACTGCGACAATGACACTCTTGTCGTTTCGGTCGAACCCGACGGTCCCGCCTGCCACACGGGCTCATATTCCTGCTTTACAAAGCCCGTTTTCCAAAGCGAGGAGCGCTCGGAGTTTTCCTATGAGGGACTTATGGAGCTTATAAGGGGCAGAAAGACAAATCCGCAGGACGGCTCATACACCACCTATCTTTTCAACAAGGGTCTCGATAAAATCCTTAAAAAGGTCGGCGAGGAGAGCACGGAGGTAATCATTGCCGCCAAAGCCGAGGACAAAAAGGAAACTGTTTACGAAATTGCTGACCTCGCCTATCATGTTATGGTGCTTATGGTTGAGGCGGGCATTTCGCTTGACGAGATAAGGGACGAATTGGCGTCACGCCATGTAATCGACCATAAGGTAAAGCAGGAGAAGATGACCTGATGGAGCTTTTTGATTTACATGTTCATTCCGTTTTCAGCGACGGTAAGGACGAGCCGAGAGACATTGTTCTTTCGGCGATTGAAAAGGGCGTAAAAACGCTCGGATTTTCCGACCACTCATACACCGAATTTGACGAGCGGTATTGTATACAAAAGGATAAACAAGCGGAGTATATGAAAGCCGTAAACGATTTGAAAAACGAGTTTGCGGGCAAAATAAAAATACTCTGCGGCACGGAGCAGGACTTTTATTCGACCGCACCCACACAGGGATACGATTATGTCATAGGCTCGGTGCATTATATCCTCAAAGACGGCGAATACATCCCCGTTGACGAGACCGCCGACATCTTAAAACAGGCGGCAAAGGATTATTTTTCGGGCGATATTATGAGCCTTTGCGAGGCGTATTTTGAAGAAGTCGGCGAGGTTTACGAAAAGACAAAGTGCGATATTGTAGGGCACTTTGACCTGATAACCAAGTTCAACGAGCAGGAAAAGCTCTTCGACGAAACCGACCCGAGATATATAAACGCCTATAAAAAAGCGGTTGACAGGATAATCAAAAACTGCAAGGTGTTTGAGATAAACACAGGTGCTATCAGCCGAGGCTACCGCACAACGCCCTACCCGTCCGACGAAATCAGGGATTATATCCGTCAAAAGGGCGGAAAATTTATCCTTTCAAGCGACAGCCATCAAAAAGAAACGCTGTGCTTTGAGTTTGATAAATTCCGCAGCTTAGTCTGAAAAAACAATTTTCCCGAAAAGTCAAATATTTTTTAATTTACTCTTGCAAAACGCAATAAATTTATATATAATATAAAGGCGTTTTGCGAGAGTAAAATGTATAATTGCTGATATGGCTCAGTTGGGCGAAGTTGCGAGCGCGTCCTGCGGACGATAAAGCGAGCAAAATGAGGTGAAGAAACAAGGAGCAATACGAAGCGC
>CAVFQD010000082.1:0-4106 GCA_963624605.1 Eshraghiella crossota
AGTCAAGGAGGGATTCACGATGAAAAATATCAAATACCACCTTGCACTGACCGATGAATAATATCAGAAACATGGTGATGGAGGTTGTGAATGTTGAGGTGTTTTATAACTGATGTTCAATTGAATAATAGTAGATTTAGGGCAAGCAGTTCAATCTTTGCTTGTCCTTTTCGCTGGTGTGTTTATGGTATTCCTAACGGCATCCCAAGACATTGCAAATTTCACTAAGTCGTGATATAATACTTCATATTATTATGTAGTAGGTTGACGGGGATTCGTTTTGCAATAGTAAGAAAAATTCAGATAACACAGAGAACCGTCCCCTGTGTTCTGCTAAACGAAACAGAAATACAAATTCAAATTTGAGAAGGTATTATGATGTTGAATTATAGGAAAATAGAATCCGCTGACGATGCAGAAATTGCTAAAATCATCCGTTCCAATTTGGAAAAGTTACATTTGAATCTTCCCGGAACGGCATATTTTGACCCGGAGTTAGACCGCTTGAGTTGCTACTATAACAGCGAGCCGGACAAACGTGCTTATTTTATTGCGCTTGATGAAAAAGAGCAGATTATCGGTGGAGTTGGCATTGCAGAATTTGATGGAATAGATAATTGTGCCGAACTCCAAAAACTGTATTTGGATGATTCAGCCAAGGGAAAAGGATATGGAAAAGACCTAATGAAGATTGCCGAAGATTGGGCAAGGTCTGCGGGATATAAAAATCTGTACTTAGAAACACATACAAATCTTTCAGTCGCTTTGAAACTGTATGAGAAAACAGGCTTTCAGTGCATTGAAAAGCCATGCGCAACACAACATAGCACCATGAATCGATTTTATTTGAAAAAGCTGTAAATGTGTCAGTCAGCCCTTTGAGAGAGGAGAAATTCTTTTCTCAAAGGGCTTTTTTTATTTTCCGAGAGTTGTTTTATGCTTTTATCATAGCGGCAAATTCGTCCTCGGAAATGATTTTTACTCCGAGGTCCTGCGCCTTTTGAAGCTTGCTTCCGGCAGCCTCGCCCGCAAGAACATAATCGGTCTTTTTTGATACGGAAGATGAGGTCTTTCCGCCGTAGGTTTCAATGATTTCCGAAGCCTGCGTTCTTGTAAATCGGCTCAATGTGCCCGTAAGGACAAAGGTTTTACCTTCAAGCCTGTTGTCGACAACCTTTTTTTCGCTTCTCATATTTACGCCTGCAGCTTTAAGGTCGTTTATAAGCTCGACAGCCTGCGGATGTGAGAAAAAGTCCGTCACGGACTCTGCCATAATATCTCCGTAACCGTCGATGGAAAGAATTTCTTCCTTGCTTGCGGAAATTATACCGTCCATATCCGAAAAGCGGTCTGCAAGGAGCTTTGCGGCTTTTTGCCCGATATGGCGTATACCGAGTGCGAATATGAGCTTGCCCAAATCGTTTTCCTTTGATTTTTCAACCGCTTTTTTGAGGTTGTCCGCACTCTTTTTGCCGAGTCGCTCAAATTCCGCAACCTTATCAAAATCAAGTTTGTAGATGTCCGCGGCGGTTTTGAGCATACCCTCGTTTACAAGCAATTCAAGGTTTGCGTCGCCGAGGCCCTCAATGTCCATGGCGTCTCTCGAACAGAAATGTATCAGCATTCGCAGAAGCTGTGCGGGGCAGTCGGGGTTGTTGCAGCGTATTGCCGCTTCTCCTGCTTCTCTTGTGACCTTTTCGCCGCAGGACGGGCAGGTGTCGGGCATTTTATACGGCTCGGAGTTCTCTGCGTGCTCGCTGACCTCCAAAACCTCGGGGATGATGTCGCCCGCTTTTCTGATAACCACCGTATCGCCTATGCGTATGCCCTTTTCGTTTATGAAATCCTCGTTGTGGAGCGTTGCTCGGCTTACCGTCGAGCCTGCCACCAAAACGGGCTCAAAAACAGCCGTGGGAGTCAAAACGCCCGTTCTTCCGACATTTATCTCAATGTCGATAAGTTTTGTTTTTTTCTCCTCCGGCGGATACTTCCACGCAAGCGCCCATTTCGGGCATTTTGCGGTACTGCCGAGCTTTTCACGCTGGTTAAAACGGTTTACCTTAATGACCGCTCCGTCAATATCGTAGGGGAGAGTTCCCCTTATCGAGCCTATGCGGTCAAGCTCTTTCATAACATCGTCTATATTGTCAAATTCGTTATAAAACGGAATTGTCTTGAAGCCGAGGCTTTTTATATAGTCAAGCGACTGCTTGTGCGTTTGCAGGTCCTTGCCGTCAATCTGCTGAATGTTAAAAACAAAGATGTCAAGACCCCTTTGAGAGGTTATTTTCGGGTCTTTTTGACGGAGACTTCCCGCTGCGGCGTTTCTCGGGTTCTTAAAGGGCTTTTCCTCGTTCAATTCCTGCTTTTTGACAATTTCAAAAAACTTTTCCTTGGGCATATAAACCTCGCCGCGAACCTCGATAAACGGGAGCTTTTCCTTTATTGCAAGGGGAACGGAGCGGACTGTTTTGAGGTTCGCCGTGATATCCTCGCCCGTAACGCCGTCTCCTCTTGTGGAGCCCCGTGAAATCACTCCGTTTGAGTATTCGAGCGACACCGAAAGTCCGTCAATTTTGGGTTCTACGACATAGGTTGCGTCGGGGCACACCTCTTTTACCTTTCTGTCGAAGTCAAGCACCTCGCTCCTGTCAAAGGCGTCTTGGAGGCTTTCCATTTTAACAATATGCGTAACGCTTGAAAACATATTTTTGTCAGCTGTTCCGCCGACACGGTGGGTGGGAGAGTCGGCTGTCAGGAGCTCGGGATATTCCTCCTCAATGGATTTGAGTTCACGCATAAGCATGTCGTACTCATAATCCTCAATATCGTTTTCGTTCTCAACATAATATCTGTATATATGGTGGTTGAGTTCTTTTCTCAACTGTTCGGCTCTGCTTTTCTTAACCTCGTAATCGTTCATACTGCGCCTCCGTTCGTTTGTAATTATTATACACCATATTAAGTCATTTTTACAACGCCGAATATCATACAATTTACCAGAATATTCGGAGGTGTGATATGAAAAGAATAACAGGTATTATTTTAACGGCTGTTTTGGTGATTTCAACGCTCGGTATAGGTGCGACGGCGCAGGAATTGCCCGATATGAAGGTTGAGGTCAACGCAAAGTCAGCAGTGCTTATGGAGGCTTCGACGGGCGAAATACTTATGAGTAAAAACGCCCATGAAAAGGTATATCCCGCGTCGGTTACGAAGATAATGTCGCTGCTGCTTATAACGGAGGCAATCGACCAAGGCAAAATCGCACTGACAGATGTTGTTACCTCTTCAAGGGAGGCTTCGCAAAAGGGCGGCTCGCAGATATGGCTGAAGGATGGCGAGCAGATGACTGTCGACGACCTTCTCAAAGCCACAGCGGTTGCCAGCGCAAACGACGCCTGTTCTGCGCTCGGAGAGTATATAGCGGGTAGTGATACGGAGTTTGTCAGGATGATGAACGACAGAGCAAAGGAACTCGGAATGAACGACACGAATTTTGAAAACTGCACGGGACTTGACGATACGGCGCAAAACCATGTCACAAGCGCATATGATGTTGCGATTATGTCACGGGAGCTTATAAAGCACGAGAGAATACGCAATTACACGACAATATGGATGGACACTTTAAGAGGCGGAGAAACCCAACTTGTAAATACAAACAAGCTGATTAGATTTTATAAGGGCGCAACGGGTCTTAAAACGGGAACGACCTCAAAAGCGGGATGCTGTGTGAGTGCCACTGCCGAGCGGGACGGACTGTCGCTCATAGCCGTCGTTATGGGAAGCGATTCGAGCGACGACAGATTTTCGGGCGCAAGGGCAATGCTTGACTGGGGCTTTGCCAACTACTCTTTGGTCGAGCTTACGGTTGACCCGAGCCTGATTACCGATGTAAATGTCCTCGGAGGCACAACGGATAAAATAACTCCGCAGATAACAGAGAAAAAATTTGCCGTTGTCGAAAAGGGGGAAGAGGATAAAATAGCCTCCGTGCCCGAGCTTTCGATTGATGTAGAAGCGCCCGTAGAGCAAAACCAAGTGCTCGGAACGGTTAAATTTATGCTCGGCGAAACTGAGGTCAGCAGCATAAATCTATGCGC
>CAVFQD010000083.1:0-4043 GCA_963624605.1 Eshraghiella crossota
GTATGTAAACAGAGGCTTTGTTAAAAATATTAACATCTTTTTCTCGATTTTTCAGAAATTTTAGAAAAACATTGTTAATTTATTGACAATATGTTGACTTTTGATATTTTAATCTGTTATAATATCAGACAGTCGCCGTGAAAAGCACGGAACAAATTATTCCTAAAAATAAAGTTGTTCACTTTTTTGTCAATTGTTCGGTGGCGTCAAACAAGTATCATTTTTTGCGAAAATTCGCACATATAATCGGAGGTTGTTTTAATGGCAAGAGTTTATAATTTTTCGGCGGGTCCTTCAATGCTCCCCGAAGAGGTATTAAAGAAAGCGGCGGATGAAATGCTCGACTATCAGGGCAGCGGACAGTCGGTTATGGAGATGAGCCACCGTTCAAAGGTTTTTGACGGCATTATCAAGGGTGCGGAAGCTCTTTTGCGTGAGCTTATGAACATTCCCGACAATTACAAGGTTCTTTTCTTGCAGGGCGGCGCTTCAACACAGTTTGCGGCAATTCCCCTCAATTTTATGAACAAGAGCGGCAAAGCCGATTATGTTGTATCGGGTCAGTGGTCGAACAAGGCGTATAAGGAAGCGACTAAGTACGGCGATGTCAAAATCGTAGCTTCGTCAAAGAACGAAAATTTCTCCTGTGTGCCCGTTATGGACAAAAACGAATTCAGACCCGACGCGGACTATTTCTACATCTGTATGAACGAAACCGTTCACGGAAACATTATGCGTGATTTGCCCGACACGGGAGATGTGCCGCTTATCGCAGACATTTCCTCGTGTTTCCTCTCAGAGCCTATCGATGTTACCAAATTCGGTATGCTTTACGGCGGAGCGCAGAAGAATGTTGCGCCCGCAGGTCTCACCATTTGCATTATCCGTGAGGATTTGCTCGGCAACGCAAGGGATTACACACCCTCAATGCTTGACTACAAGCTGATGGCTGACAACGACTCGCTTTACAATACTCCCCCCTGCTACACGATTTACATCTGCAAGCTTGTGCTTGAATGGCTCAAGGAAAACGGCGGACTTGAGGCTATGAAAGATAGAAATGTCAAAAAAGCAAAGCTCCTTTACGATTTCCTTGACAACTCAAAGATGTTCCATGGCACGGTAGTACCGAAGGACCGTTCGCTTATGAATGTTCCGTTTGTTACGGACTCCGAAGAACTCAACGCAAAATTCGTAAAAGAGGCTACCGAGGCAGGTCTTGTCAACATCAAGGGACACAGAAGCGTAGGCGGTATGAGAGCTTCCATTTACAACGCTATGCCCTATGAGGGTGTTGAAAAGCTTGTTAAATTTATGGCTGATTTTGAGAAAGCAAATTCATAACAGAGGTAATTGAAATGTATAATGTTTTAACTCTTAACAAAATTTCGGAAACGGGTATCAAAAACTTCACTTCCGATTATAAGTGCTCGGACGATATAAAAAATCCCGACGCAATACTTGTCCGCTCTGCTTCAATGCAAGAGACGGAATTTGCGCCCGAAACGCTCGCCGTTGCAAGAGCCGGCGCAGGCGTAAACAACATTCCGATTGAGGAATGTGCTAAAAAAGGTATTGTTGTTTTCAACACCCCCGGCGCAAACGCAAACGCCGTAAAAGAGCTTGTGCTCTGCGGTCTTTTGCTCTCGTCGAGAAAGATTGTTCCCGCAATCGAATGGGTAAAGGCAACGCTTAAAGACGATGAAAACTTCTCAAAGAGCGTTGAAAAGGGAAAATCGGCATTCGCAGGTCCCGAAATCAAGGGTAAAAAGCTCGGTGTAATCGGACTCGGCGCAATCGGCGTGCTCGTTGCAAATGCGGCGCAGGCTCTCGGTATGGAGGTTTACGGTTACGACCCCTACCTTTCGGTTGACGCAGCGTGGAACCTTTCAAGAAGCGTAAAGCATGTTACAAACCTTGATGACATTTTCTCCTCCTGCGACTATATCACGCTTCATGTTCCGCTTACAGACTCAACAAGAGGCGTTATAAACACTATAAGCATTGCAAAGATGAAGGACAATGTCAGAATTCTCAACTTTGCGCGAGGCGAGCTTGTCGAGACAAACGATATTATAAAAGCACTTTCCGACGGCAAGGTTGCGGCATATGTAACGGACTTCGGCAATCCGGCGCTCCTTGACGCAAACGGCGTAATAGTTCTCCCCCACCTCGGCGCGTCCACTCCCGAATCTGAGGACAACTGCGCTGTTATGGCTGTAGACGAAATTGTCGATTACCTTGAAAACGGCAACATCACGCACTCGGTAAACTACCCGAGCGTATCTGTTCCGAGAAGCGGTAAGACAAGGATTACAATTCTCCACAAGAATGTTCCGAATGTTATCAGCAATATCTCTGCGGCGGTTGCCAACGAAAACATCAACATTGACAATATGGTAAACAAGTCAAGAGGCGAATTTGCCTACACAATGCTTGACACGGACACGGATGTTTCCGACGACGCCATAGCGGCTATCAAGGCTCTTGACAATATCATAAGAGTCAGGGTTATTAAGTAATAAAATAACCGGATACAGTAAAAGAGCGGAGTATTGAAACTCCGCTCTTTTTGTATGTCAATATATATTTGCAATGTCAGCGTAGGGCGTGGGCTTGCCCCCGCCGCCTAATTGTTATTGATTTATTGCAATTTACGGTTAATATGGCATTAAAATCAACGCACGACCCGTAGGGGCGACCTGCGGTCGCCCGTCAATTTCTGCTGACATTAAAAACGGGCGAACACAGTTCGCCCCTACGATATGATATGTTGATTGTATCGGTTAATTTGCGATAAACTACAAACTCCCTCAGTCAAACGCTTTGCGTTTGACAGCTCCCTCGGGGAGGGAGCGGAACTTCTCGGATAATTTGATATTTACATCGTTAAATTCAATTCTATTCTTTCGGCTTGTTTCTGTGTCTTTCTTTCGGCGTTATGTCCGAAAAGGTCTTTTTTGCGTCCACCCTGTCAAAATACCGTTTGAACCTCACGCAGACTCTGAAATTCTTGTCGCAATTCGGGCAATAAAACTCGGCTCTGAAAGAGCTGTTGACAAACTTCCATTTTTTCTTCTTTATGACCTTACCTCCGCAGGCATCGCAAACACATTTGAACTTTGACTTGTCTACGCCCTGGTCATTTATATCCTTGATGATATACGGCTTGAACGAAAGCCTTTTATAAAACGAGCTGTCGCATTTTCTTATGTACTTTTGAAGCTTTTCCCTGTCGTAAACCTTTTTAATGCATTCAGCCGTCATAAGGCTGTCATCAAGTGCACGGTGATGGGAAAAATCCTCAGGGTCGATTCCGAGCTTTTCGCACGCCGCCGAAAGTCCTATCTGCTGTCCGCTCGGAGCGTCGATAAAAGACTGGCAGTATTTTTGGGCGTCGGCATAATTGTCGATAAACGGCAGGGCGTCGACATTGAAAAAATACTCATAGTTTTTTGAAAAAACTCTTATATCTCCGTCACCCCAGGTAAGGAATATATTTTCATCGTCACCGAGCCAATCCGAAAACTTTTTGACTGCCTCTTCAAATACAATACCCGAGGAAATATCCTCGTTAGTGATATGGGTCAAGTCCTTAACCCTACCACGCAGCTTTTTGCCTATCTGCGGCTTTACAATTACGGAGATCGAGTCTGTAATATTAAAATCACTGTCAAGCCTTACGGCGCCGATTTCGATTATTTCGTTAAAAAAGCAGCCGTATTTCTTACAGTACGCAGTGTTCCATTCGAGGTCCATTATTACATATTGCAAACAAATATCCCCAATCAATAAAATAACTTAATAAATATATCATATTTTGTCGGATAATACAATACACGCTTGACATTTTTATTTTTGCGTGATAATATAATCACACTCGCACGGAGGGCAAGTTGCTCACAGAAACAACAAGCCGGATAAGGCGCAGACTGAAATGTCTGTTTCTTGTCCGGCTTTTTTATTTTGCATATAAGGAGAAAAGGTATGGATTTGTTAAAAAGTAAAATAAAGCCTCTGTATTTCAAATATTTATCGGCGGC
>CAVFQD010000084.1:0-3809 GCA_963624605.1 Eshraghiella crossota
TTTACAAGGTTCTTTACCTTTTCAATGGTTGTTTCGAGGATTCCTGCTGCTGACTGTTCTTTCATTGAATAGCACCGCCTTCTGTATTTTGTAATTCATTATTTATACTGTCTTTTTTCGGTTTTGAAAAAAGAAATTTGAAAACTACATTAAATAAAAATCTGAACGCAAAAGCAATGAGTGTGTTTATAAGGAATAAAGGTCTCAACGAACAGTTGAAAACAAATTTTGCACTGCTGAGCGTTCCTATGAAATCGGGATTTATGTCAATGTCATATCTTCTGACATTGAAGTTGGAACAAATATAACCCATTGACGGAAATATCTTTTGGCAGATGTTGCCGTATTCCAACGCTGTGCCTGCGGCATCATGGCTTTTGGCAACCGTTACCCACAAATACATATCGTCAATGACAAAATGCTTTTTAATCCCTTTCATCATTGAGCCGAGAGCGTCCGCACCGTTGTTAACAAGCTCTATAACGCCGTCAAAGCCCTGATTGTTATAAAATTTCTTAAAGGGATTTTCCTTTTTGGTAATAGCCTCTTCTTCCTGCTTTGTTTCCTCTTGCTCGGCAGGCTTTTCCTGCGGCTTTTTATCTTTCGGCTTCTTGTTTAGAAGCTTTACGATTTTTTCGTCAAGCGGATAAATTGAAATTTCAACAAACAGCCATTTGACTTTTAACTTGAACTCGTCGAAATATTCCGCCTCAATTTTGAATTTAATGCTTAAAAGGAGTACAAAAAACAATATAATCGCAAGTATAACAATCAATGCAGTCATATGTATCCTCCTTTTTTACAAATATAGTCTTAATCGTTTTCACTGTCTTTTTCTTCAGCCCGGGATTCACTGTCCGTGTCGTCAAACATCAACTGTCTGTCGGTGTTTTGGTCGTTCGGAAGCTCCGGCAAATCCTCAAGCGACGAGAATGAAAAGCACCTTAAAAAGTCCGTTGTCGTTCCGTAAACCAAAGGTCTGCCCGGCAATTCAAGTCTGCCCTTTTCCTCTATAAGCTTTTTCTGACAGAGCGTTGAAATAACGCCCGAGCAATCAACGCCTCTTACCTGCTCGATAAAAGCTTTTGTAACGGGTTGATTATAAGCCACAACCGCAAGCACCTCAAATGCTGCCTGCGATAACGGAGAGTTCTTCTTGACTTCAAGAACCTTTCTTATGTAATCGCCGTATTTTGTGCGTGTTGAAAGCTGATATTTACCGTCAAGCTCCAAAAGACAAATTCCGCTGTGCCTTTCGTCAAGCTCTGCCGACAAATTCAACAATATCTGCTGCGTCTGCTCGTCCTCAATGTCAAGCACCTCTGACAAGCGGCTGAGCTCCAAAGGCTCGCCCGAAGCAAACAGGACAGCCTCGACTATCGCCTGTAATTCATTTGCGTTCGCCATTAAGTTATTCCCACTCTTCCGAATTCATTTCATCTATATCGGTTGCGAGCAGTTCAATATCAACATCCGCTCCTTCGCCGATAACATTTATCTTTTTTGATTTGGCAAGCTCAAGTATAGCAAGGAAAGTCGCCACAAGGTCGGAACGGCTTTCGGCAGAGCTTAAAAGCTCGGTCATTTTTTCCTTTTTACCTGCTTTTGAAAGCCTTGTGAAAATTGTCCTTATCTTTGAGCCTACCGAAACAATTTTCTTTGCGACAATTTCACGGAAAGCTTCAACGGGCGGCGGCAGATTGCGAAGCTTTCTGCCTGCGGCATTGAGGTAAGCTCTCAAAAGCTCACTGCCCTCGTGAAGCCTTGTATATGTATAGTCAACCTCCAATTCGGTCGGCTTTCTGATAAACTTGTCAAATCCGTCCGTCTGCTCGGCAAGCTTGCCTGCCATAAGCTGGCAGTCCCTGTACTCTATAAGCTCACCCGTAAGCTCACGCTTTAACTCCTCCGCCTCTTCATAAACGGGTAAAAGCGATACCGATTTGATGTAAACAAGCCTTGCAGCCATTTCAATAAACTCGCTTGCGACATACAGGTCCTCTTCTTTCATAGACCTGACATAGGTAATATACTGGTCAACAAGCTCAACAATCGGTATATCGTAAATATCCAATTTATGCTTAGAAATAAGATAGAGCAAAAGATCGAGAGGACCCTCAAACGCTTCTACCTTATATGAAATCTTTTCCATTCGTTTATCCTTTGAAAATAAGTCTGAACGGCAGGCTGACAACATAATTCAGCGCCGAATACAGATGATTTTGCAAAAAAGCAAGCGGTGCGTCGAGGACGCCGAAGATTATGAGCGCAAATATGCCGATAACGATATATCTTTCATACCGTGCGAATTTATAATAGTATCTGTCGGGAACGAGTAATTCAAAAACTCTCGAACCGTCAAGCGGCGGTATCGGAATAAGGTTAAACACCGCAAGGCCGACATTTATAGAAGCCGCGAATGTGAAGAAAATGTAAAAAGCCTGAACAAATACGGAGTTTCCGAAAAGCGAAACAACATTAGCCAGGAACATAAAGATAATAGCCATCAATATGTTTGCAAACGGACCTGCAAGCGCCGTAAGCGCCATACCCTTTTTAGGATTTTTGAAATTGCGCGGATTGACGGGAACGGGTTTTGCAT
Source organism: Eshraghiella crossota (assembly GCA_963624605.1). Classification (GTDB taxonomy): domain Bacteria; phylum Bacillota; class Clostridia; order Oscillospirales; family Acutalibacteraceae; genus Fimenecus. The sequence continues at coordinate 2,603 of CAVFQD010000084.1, forward strand.
AACCGAAGCCGACAAACAAAATCATAACCGCACCGAGGATATCAACATGCGCCATAGGGTTTAATGTAAGCCTGCCGGAAAGCCTTGCTGTTTTGTCACCTAATTTGTCGGCAACAAGAGCGTGGGCATATTCGTGCACGGGCAATGTGCAAAAGACAACAAACAGGCGTGCCAAGAAGAGAATGACAACTTCCGCTCCCGATGCGCCCCGTAAAATACTGAATAACATCTTTTTCTCCTGAATATTATAATATTATACATTTATTTTGACTGTTCTGTCAATATCGTTAAAGTCATACAGCACCGAAATTTCGCATTGCTTATCGGAAAATATGCTTGTTATATCCTCCGACTGACCGTCACCGCATTCAAAAACGAAAATCCCGCCTTTTTTTACAGCGTCAAACCATTTATCGTGTATCGCTCTGTAAAACAGGAGTCCGTCATCCCCGCCCTTCAATGCGGTATCGGGCTCAAAACCGACTTCCTTTTGCAGAGAATTCACCTCGCTGTCCTTGATGTACGGCGGATTTGAAAGTAAAACATCCGCTTTCGGCAAATCGCACGGACAGCCGTCAAAAATATCATATTTCAATATACGAACATTTGAAAGTTCGAGCATTTCTGCGTTTTTTCTCAAATAGCCGTATGCCCCGTCATACTTTTCAAAAAGATAAACAGTTGAAAACGGATTAAACTTCGCAATACTCAATCCGATTGCGCCGCTTCCGGCACATAAATCATAAACAACCGGATTTTCTTTACTTTTAAGATATGCGTTTGCCTCAATGACAAGCATTTCGGTTTCGGGACGGGGAATAAGCACGCCTTCCCCTACTTTGAAATTAAGTCCCATAAACTCCCATTCGCCGAGAATGTACTGCAGCGGTTCGCCGTCCGTTCTTCTTTTGACCGCAGAGAGAAAGGTGTTTTCAGCATCGTTCGATACATCTTCATTTCCCGAAACAATCCGCCTTATTTTATCAAAGCCGACAAATTGCAAAAAAAGGCAGTCACAGTCAAAAAAGGAATCAGCGTTTCCGCTGTTTTTAAGCTCGTTCAACCCGACGGTATAAAGCTCTTTAACCGTCATTTTATCTCGTCGTCCTCGGGGTTGTCGGTAAGCACCGCTTTGAGTGCTTCAATTCCGACCTCGATTATGTCATCAGTAGGCTCCTTGGTTGTAATCCTTTGCATCCAAAGACCG
>CAVFQD010000085.1:0-3619 GCA_963624605.1 Eshraghiella crossota
CTATATAAACATTCCCTCTGTCAAAAGCCTAACGACAGGCGTTTGATTTCAGTAGCCCTGTTGTGTGTGATGAGTTACAAGGCGGTCGCTCATTCACATTTACTGCTGCTTGATGCTCCGTTCGGGACCGCAGTACTTCCCGAGGGAACAGCCGCCTTAATTAGGCAGCAAGTAAAACTTCGTTTTTGTCGTTTATTTCTAAACTTTGAGGCTTTTATGGTGGTTCCTCGCCACCGCTCGCTTATTACGACTCAAAATCCCCGTCGAAATCCTTTCGTCCCCGTATTTATATAGATATTATATATCAAATATCGGAAATTTCAAACGGTTTGAGAAAATTATCTCATTCTTTCCTTGATTTCTCTGTCAATCGACCTGTTTGCCTCTTTTTTAGCGGCAACATCGCGCTTGTCATAGATTTTCTTACCCTTACAGAGACCTACCTTGATTTTCGCCTTACCCTTTTTGAAATAGACGGAGAGGGGAATCAATGTCAATCCCTGCTGCTTAACAGTTCCGAAGAGCTTATGGATTTCCCTTTTGTGCATAAGCAACCTTTTCTTTCGCAAGGGGTCACGGTTGAAAATATTTCCCTGTTCATAGGGGCTTATGTGCATACCGTTGACAAAAATTTCGCCGTTATCAATACTGCACCACGCGTCTTTTAGGTTGACTCTGCCCTCACGGATGCTCTTAACTTCCGTTCCGAACAATTCAATGCCTGCTTCGTACTCTTCAAGCACAAAGTAGTCGTGATATGCTTTTTTATTCTGTGCAACTGTTCTGCCGTTTTCGTTCATAAGCCTACCTGTTTTATATCTCTCTGCGCCATTCAAGCGCACGGGAAAGGGTAACCTCGTCCGCATATTCAAGGTCAGCGCCCACGGGAATACCGTAAGCCAAGCGTGTAACCTTAATGTCAAAGGGCTTGAGCAGTCTTGAAATGTACATAGCCGTCGCTTCGCCCTCAATGGTCGGGTCGGTCGCCATAATAATCTCTTTAACAGTATTGTCGGATAATCTGGACATTAAATCCTTAATTGTCAGCTGTTCGGGACCTACGCCGTTCATAGGGGAGATAACCCCGTGCAAAACATGGTAAAGTCCTCTGTAATCGTGCGTTCTTTCAAGGGCGACAACATCTCTCGGGTCGGAAACAACGCAAATGACGCTTCTGTCTCTCTTATCACTCGCACAAATTGTACATATTTCATCTTCAGTAAGATTTTTACATACTTTGCACTGATGAATTTTGTCGTGAGCGTTCACAATGGCGTCCGTAAGAGATTTTACATCCTTATCCTTGAGGGAAAGTACATAAAAAGCCAGTCTCTCGGCGGATTTTGTTCCTATTGACGGCATTTTGCGAAATTCTTCGACAAGCTTATCAAGCGCAGGAACATAATTAGCCATTAAAACATACCGTTCATACCGGGAATGTTAATTCCTCCGGTAATCTTTCCCATTTCTCTTTCCGCCGTTTCATCAGCCTTTCTCATAGCCTCGTTGAGAGCGGCGATGAGCATATCTTCAAGCATTTCAACATCCTCGGGGTCAACAACCTCGGGCTTAATGGCGATTTTTTTTATCTCATGCGAGCCGTTAACCGTGACATCAACAGCACCGCCGCCCGATGAAGCGGAATACTCGGCAACCGCCAGTTCTTCCTGGAGAGTCTGCATGTTCTGCTGCATTTCCTGAATTCTTTTCATCATATTGCCGCCTGCGGGCTGATTTGGTATTCTTGCTTTCATTTTAATATCTCCTTATTACTGTTCAATTATCTGTATATCAAGCTTTTTCGCACGCTCGAAAAGCGAGTCCAACGGGCTCATATTCGAAGTGCTTTCAGCCTTCTTTTCTGTCGGCTTAGGTCGGTCATCGGTGATAAGAGTAATCTTGAGCTCTTGACCGGTAACCTCTTTAATGGCATTCAATACGATTTCGGAATGTTCTTTTTTCGTAATAAACTGCTGTAAAATCGGATTTGCCGGCTTGATGCACATAAATCCGTCATTTATATATGCGGTTGAGTTGTTGAGAAAGCTCATAATCATCGGGTCTGATTTCTGAACAATGTCAAGAACATCCGACCACTTCATAAACGGCTTTGACTCATCGGCAACCGTGGGAGCGGGGGAAGCGGACTTCGAAATTTCCGTCTGCTGTGAAACGGGAATTTCCGTGCGTACGGTTTCGTGAACTTCCGTTTTTTCTTCCTTAACCTCAGGATAAGCTTCGTGTGCGGTCTCCGTAGCATTGCGTGGTGCCGCAAACGGATTTCCCCGTGTGCTTTCCTGTGCGGATTTTACGGTTATATTATCTGAATTTATTTTCTTTTCAAGCTCTGAAATTCTGCGAAGCAGAGCGGCATTGTCGCTCATAAGCTCGGGTGTGCAAAGCTTTATCATAACCATTTCGGCTGTTATTTTTTTGTTGTCGCCCTTTTTAAGCTCAAATATTGCATTGTTGAGTGTTTCCATAGCGGAGAGCACGGTGGCAAGTGTGAGCGATTGCGCCTGAGCTTTGATTTTTTCCGCTTCGGCATCAGAAGCCAATATTAAATCCTTGTATGTCGGAACCGTAAGCGTAATCATCATATTGCGGAAATGGGAGATGAGCTCCGAAAAGAGCCTTTCCATATCGCAGGAGTTTTCGTATAATTTGCTAAGTGTTTCAAGAGCGGCGGAACAATTCCTGTCTCGCATAGCGTCAACAAGAGCATAAATATGCTCTTTACCCGCAATTCCCGCAGCATCACTTGCAAGCTCCTCGGTAATCGTTTTGCCGTAAGAAGCGCACCTGTCAAGAAGTGAAAGGGCGTCTCGCATACCGCCGTCCGCAACTCTTGCTATAAGCATTGCGCCTTCGTCGGTAAGGTCGATTTTTTCCTGCTCGGCAACATATTTCAACCGCCTTGAAATGTCCTCGGGGGAAATTCGTTTGAAATCAAACCTTTGACAGCGTGAAAGTATTGTCGAGGGAAGCTTGTGCACCTCGGTGGTGGCAAGTATGAACTTAACATGCTCGGGAGGCTCTTCAAGAGTTTTGAGCAGGGCGTTAAACGCACCCGTCGAAAGCATATGAACCTCGTCAATGATATATACTCTGTATTTTACGGAGGAGGGCATATAGTTTGTTTCCTCACGCAAATCACGGATATTGTCAACACCGTTGTTTGACGCGGCGTCGATTTCCACAACATCGACAACGGAGCCGTCGTCGATACCTCTGCACGAAGCACATTCGTTACAGGGATTTCCGTTTATCGGATGCTCGCAGTTTACGGCCTTTGCAAGGATTTTGGCGCAAGTGGTTTTACCCGTACCTCTCGAGCCCGTAAAAAGGTAGGCATGAGAAACCCTGCCGGTGTCAACGGCATTCATCAGGGTTTCGGTTATATGCTCCTGACCGTAAACATCGGTAAAGACCTGCGGCCTCCATTTACGGTAAAGTACCTGATACATATTCTCACACCTTTGCAAAATAATAGCCTTAATTCGGTCATGCACCGTGCAGGCTTGACTGTATCGCACAGGCTGACCGCTTAATGCTGCTCGATTCCTCGCCTGACATGATTCACAGAGCACTGTCGCACAGGACCAACACGGTACATGAC
>CAVFQD010000086.1:0-3344 GCA_963624605.1 Eshraghiella crossota
GAATTTTGAGATGGCAGAAATCACCATCACGCCTGTTCAGGCAACGCAGGTTAAACAGGTGATTTTCAATAGACTGTTTGTTGCCTGAAAGGCTATGGTGATTAAGGTGAAACAGGCTTTATTGACGGTAAAGGAAAATGCTCCGCTTACCGAAAATGTATATAAAATGACGCTCTGCGGCGACTGTTCGGACATAACCTCGGCAGGTCAGTTCGTAAATATCAGAATTGACGGGCTGTTCCTGCGCAGACCGATTTCGGTGTGCGACAGAGACGGAGATACCCTTGCAATAATTTACAAGGTTGTCGGTAAGGGAACGGACGCTATGAGCAAAATGTCGAACGGCACAGTGCTCGATGTGCTCACGGGTCTCGGAAACGGCTATGACCTTTCAAAAAGCGGAAACGCTCCGTTGCTTATCGGCGGCGGAGTGGGCGTGCCGCCGATGTATCTGCTTGCGAAGGAGCTTATAAAACAGGGCAAGTCGGTCTCGGTAATCCTCGGCTTCAACACAAAAAGCGAGGTGTTTTACGAGCGGGAATTTAAGGCTCTCGGCTGTGACGTGACGGTTACGACCGCGGACGGAAGCTACGGTGTTCAGGGCTTTGTTACAAACGCTATGGACAGGGAGTACACATATTTTTACTGTTGCGGTCCGGAGCCTATGCTCAAAGCCGTATATAAACAGACAAAGACCTCGGGGCAGTTCAGCTTTGAGGAAAGAATGGGCTGCGGCTTTGGCGCGTGTATGGGCTGCAGCTGTAAGACGGTTACGGGGTATAAGCGCATATGCAAGGACGGCCCTGTGCTTGAAAAGGAGGAAATATTATGGGAAGACTGAGCGTAAGCCTCTGCGGTATCGGGCTTGACAATCCCGTAATACCCGCTTCGGGCACATTCGGCTTCGGCTATGAATTTGCCGAGCTTTACGATATAAACTGCCTCGGTACATTTTCCTTTAAGGGTACTACAAGAGACGCACGATTCGGCAATCCCACGCCGAGAATTGCGGAGTGTACCTCGGGTATGATAAATGCTGTGGGGCTTCAGAACCCCGGAGTTGAAAAGGTAATTTCCACCGAGCTTCCGAAGCTTAAAAAATGCTTTAACAAGCCTGTTATGGCAAATGTCAGCGGCTTTTCGGTCGACGACTACGCTTACACCTGTGAAAGGCTTGACCGTGAGGAGCAGGTGGGCTGGCTTGAAGTGAATGTAAGCTGTCCGAATGTACACGGCGGCGGAATGAGCTTCGGTACGGACCCCAAGGCGGCGGCAGAGGTCACAAGGGCGGTAAAGGGCGTTACAAAAAAGCCCGTTATCGTTAAGCTCTCGCCGAATGTTACCGATATAGTTTCAATAGCAAAGGCTTGCGAGCAGGCAGGGGCGGACGGAATAAGCCTTATCAACACAATGCTCGGAATGAGAATAGACCTCAATAAAAGGCAGCCTGTCATAAAGAACAAAATGGGCGGTTTTTCGGGTTCGGCAATTTTCCCCGTCGCTGTGAGAATGGTTTATCAGGTCTCAAAGGCGGTCTCAATTCCCGTAGTCGGAATGGGAGGCGTAAGCTCTGCCGAGGATGTAATCGAAATGATGATGGCAGGCGCAACGGCGGTCGAAATAGGCGCTATGAACCTTATAAATCCCTATGCGTGCCGTGATATAATAAACGAGTTGCCGGCGGCTCTCGATAAGTATAAAATAAACAATATTTGTGATATAATAGGAGTGGTTGAATAATGGGCAAGGATGTAATCGTAGCTTGCGATTTTGCAAGCGCACAAAAGACTTATGAATTTCTTGACCTCTTTACCGAGCGCAAGCCCTTTGTCAAGATAGGTATGGAGCTTTTCTATGCCGAGGGTCCGCAGATAGTAAGGGAGATTAAGAAAAGGGGACACAAGATTTTCCTCGACTTAAAGCTGCACGACATTCCCAACACCGTTAAAAAGTCAATGGCTGTGCTCTCACGCCTCGATGTTGACATCTGTAATCTTCACGCAGGCGGAGCCGTCAGAATGATGGAGGCGGCGCTTGAGGGTCTTACAAGAGAGGACGGCACAAGACCTCTTTTGATAGCGGTTACACAGCTTACCTCAACCGATCAGGAAGCTATGGAAAACGATTTGCTCATTCACGAGCCCATCGACAAGGTTGTAATGCACTATGCGCAAAATGCAAAAAAAGCCGGACTTGACGGCGTTGTATGCTCTCCGCTTGAAGCACAGAAGGTTCACGAGGCTTGCGGAAAAGACTTCCTGACCGTAACTCCCGGCGTGCGCTTCGCCGACGGCGATATAGGCGACCAGAAGCGTGTTATGACCCCCGCTCAGGCAAAGGAAATCGGCTCCGATTACATTGTAGTCGGCAGGCCCATTACGGCGGCGGCTGACCCCGTTGCGGCATATGAGCGTTGCGTAAAAGAATTTGTTGACTAAGGAGAAAGAAATGGAACTTAAAGAACTTATTGCAAAGGACTTACTTAAAATCAAGGCGGTATTTTTCCGTCCCGAAGAGCCGTTCACATGGGCGAGCGGAATTAAAAGCCCCGTTTACTGCGATAACAGACTTACACTTACCGCACCCGAGGTTCGCACAGATGTCGAAAAGGGCTTGGCGCAGCTTGTAAAGGAAAACTATCCAGACGCAGAGGTGCTTATGGGAACCTCGACCGCTGGTATCGCGCATGCGGCTATAACCGCTCATCTTCTCGATATGCCTATGGGATATGTCCGTTCGGGCGCAAAGGACCACGGCAGACAGAATCAGATAGAGGGCAGACTTGAAAAGGGTCAGAAGGTTGTGGTTGTCGAGGACCTTATTTCAACGGGCGGCAGCGTAATAGAGGTTGTCAATGTTCTCCGCGAAGCGGGCGCAGATGTGCTCGGTATTGTTTCGATATTTACTTACGGTATGCAAAAGGGTCTCGACAGACTCAAAGAGGCAAATGTCAAAAATGTTTCCCTTACCGACTTTGACCACATTGCAGAGGTTGCGGCACAGGAGGGCTACATCAAGCCCGAGGACATAAAGAGGCTTATCGCTTTCAGGAACAATCCCTCGGACGAAAGCTGGATAGGGGCATAGTGTGAAAACTCACACCGTTTATATTGCCTCTCAAAATTTACCGACTGCATAATTTTGAGACGGCAGAAATCACCATCACGCCTGTTCAGGCAACGCAGGTTGAACGGTGATTTTTAACAAAATATTTGTTGCCTGAAAGGCTATGGAATTAGCGTGAAAAATCACGCTAATCATAATTGAAATGCCCTCAAAATTTGCCTTCGGCAAAATTTTGAGATGGCAGAAATCACCATCACGCCTGTTCAGGCAACGCAGGT
>CAVFQD010000087.1:0-2870 GCA_963624605.1 Eshraghiella crossota
ATATTGCGTCGGCTGTGTCATATCTTGGGGATATGTTCGGCTTCGGTTCGCTGCCCTTGGTTGACGGCACGACAAAATTTTATCTTTCAAATTACAGCTTTTTCATTGCGCTCGGCATAGTTTTCTGTTTCCCGATAATTCGCACGGTAAAGAAAAAAACAAACACGGACAAGCCGATATATACGCTTATTTACGGGATCGTGTTGACCGTATTTTTCCTGATCTCTGTAACATATACTGTCAAGGGAACATATAACCCGTTTATTTATTTCAATTTCTGACGAAAGGACGGCGATAACAAATGAAAAAGTTCAAATCAAAATATATTATCGGAATAGCGTTCATTTGTATAATCGCTTTCTTTTTTGGTTCGGTTTGCTACAGGGTCTACAGGGCAAAACGCTATTTTGATTACGGTACGGGAGCTGCCGAGACTTCTGCGGAAAGCGCAGGCACGGGTGATAAAGCTTCAACTGCCTCCGCAATATCCGTCTGGCAGGATAAATATCCATTCTCCGAAGAATATAAATTTGTTCCGACTCAGGAGTTGGAGACTGCCGACAGCACCGAAACGACCGACAGCGGCAGCTCGCAGGAAGCATCGGCTTATTTGACCGCCGTTAATAAGTTTATAGACAGCGTTGACTATTACACAACCAAGCTTCTTCCCGGAAGAATGAAGTATGTTGAAGCAAACGCCCTTTTTAACAAGACCGTCGGAATGAAGATTATCAGCGGAACGGATTCGGTCGTCGTTATGAAAAACGGATATCTGACCTTTGAATACGGCGCCGCCTCCGACGCACAGGTGCAGGCGGAAAGCGTCAAATGGTTCAGCGATATTATGGAGAAAAAGGGTATCGGCTTCATGTATGTTCAATATCCGGCAAAGGAAAAGGAAGGGGACAATCAGCTGCCCGACGGCATCACCGACACAGTGAACACCACTGCGGATAACCTCCTCAAAGGGCTGGACGAAAGCGGCGTGAATTACTTCGATATGAGACTTGCGCTTTCTCAAAAGAGTGGGGACTGGTACTCGAATTTCTTTAAAACCGACCACCATTGGAAACCCGAAACAGGTGTTTGGGCGGCAGGGCAGATTCTTGGCAGGCTCAATTCCGATTTCGGTCTTTCACTTGACACAAGCGTAGGGAATATTGATAATTACAGCATTGATGTTTATGAAAAATACTGCCTCGGCTCTCAGGGCAAGATTGCCACGCTGACATATGCCGACCCTGAGGACATTAGCATTATTTATCCCAAAAACGCAACGAGCGTTACCGTTAAATATGATAATGATGCCCCGAGCACGGGTCGCTTTGAGGATGTTATTTTCAATAAGCAGTACCTTAACAACACCGATTATTATAATTATTCGGCGTATTCCGCTTACCTCAACGGCAACAAGGCTCTTTCGCAAATAACAAATAACGACTGCAAAAACGGGAAAAAGCTTCTTGTTATCGGCGGCTCATACAATAAATGCGTAGTGCCCTACCTTTCCCGTGCGTTTGAAAGCACAACGCTTCTCGACAGGCGTTATTTTGACGGCAGCGTTATTGATTATATTGACAAAACGAAGCCCGATGTTGTAATCGTTGCATACACTCCGACGCTTATCGGCTCGGTTTACGGCCACACGGCGACATTTAATTTTGAATAAAAACTTTACTTTTATGTTTTAGTGTGGTAAAATATAACCGAGAGTTAAGGATAATGGCAATGCCGCACAATTGAAGCGTGCGGATTGCGAAAACAAGGCGTGCGCGCAATTTTAACGGTATCGCCTTAGAAATACGGAGATGTATACACATGGAGAAAAATCTCAGAGATAAAAATACAGATGTCTTTATCGAGGCAATATTGCAGCTCAGAACCGTTGACGAGTGTTATAATTTTTTCGAGGATCTTTGCACCGTGAACGAGCTGAAGTCAATTTCACAGCGAATCGTCGTTGCCAAAATGCTTCGTGAAAAGAAGGTTTACAGCGAGATCGTCGAGGAAACGGGAGCAAGCACGGCGACTGTCAGCCGTGTCAACCGTTCGCTCCAGTACGGCACGGGCGGCTACGACCTTATCTTTGAACGAATGAACGGAGAAAAAACGGAATGAGCGGCTACAATGCGTTTGCGAATGTTTACGATAGGCTGACGGATAATATTGAATATGAAAAGCGTGCCGATTATATCAGTGCGCTTTTTGAGCGTTACGGGGTCGGAGGAAAAGAACCGATTCTTGACCTTGCCTGTGGAACGGGAAGCCTGACGATCGAGCTTGCCAAGCGCGGGTTCGATATGATAGGAATTGATTCGGCATATGCAATGCTTTCTCAGGCACAGAACAAGAAATACGAGGAAAATGCCGATGTTCTTTTCCTTTGTCAGGACATGACCGAGCTTGATCTTTACGGAACGATCAGCGGAGCGGTCTGTATGCTTGACAGTCTCAATCATCTTGAAAGTGCCGCAGATGTTGAAAAGACAATAAAAAAAGTCGGGCTTTTCATGGAGCACGACGGAATATTTATATTCGATGTGAACACGGTATATAAGCACAGGGAAGTCCTTGCGGATAACACCTTTGTCTATGACTGCGACGATGTTTATTGTGTCTGGCAGAACAGTCTTAACGATGACGACAGCGTTGATATTTCGCTCGATATTTTTGAAGTGGAGGACGGTGTGTATTACCGAAGCTGTGAGGAATTCAGCGAAAAGGCATATCCGATTGAAGCTTACAAAAAATGGCTCACTGATGCGGATTTCGAGCTTTTGCACATTTTTGATGAAATGAGCGACCGTGAATTGAACGATAAAACCCAGCGAGCCGTGTTTGTGGCTCGGTACAAGGGATACAAAACAACC
>CAVFQD010000088.1:0-2667 GCA_963624605.1 Eshraghiella crossota
ATGCAGAAGTTGGGAAACGAAGCAAGGCTGTCGCCTTGCGAGGCTTTCCGACAAAGGCATAATGAAGTTTTATGCGAGAAACCAATACTTCCTTATTAACACTCAGCCAAGGACTGTCAGTTGTTTTCGTATCTTTCGCTGTAATATTCGGGAACAGGCGGTTACTTTATAATTCGATGATGTGCGGTTTTATGTTTATATCGTGATTTGCAAGGCTTTCTTTGCAGTTCTTGTCAAGGCTTTGTTCCCTTATCCATTCGAGCGATTTCATTTGCTTTTTTCTGTCCGATGAAATTCCTGACGGTATCATTTCCTCCCACGACCTTGCTCCGTATCCGCCGTCCGAAAAAAGAAGGACGAATTTTTTGTCCGTGTTTTGAATTTTGACGGCGCACAGTCCGTCGCTGTGACCGGGAATGTTAATCATTTTTACGCTTCCGTCGGAAAACAAATCATAGGCTCTGCCGAAAGGTCCGTCGGAGCAATTCCAATCAAAGCCATTTATTTTTGTGCCATTCCACCATTTCTTTCGGTAGCGCGTCCTGATAACGGGTGAGCGGCGGTCAGCAAATTTCAGCTCGTCGTTTGAAACAAGTATGTTCTTTGCGCCACTGACAAGCGAAAGACCGTTTGCGTGGTCGCAGTCAAGATGTGTCAGCAGAACATAATCAATATCCTCGGGAGCGATATTCATTCTTTCAAGCTGTTCGGATACCGTCTCGCCGTATCCAACAAAGCCTTGATTTATCATATAAAGCAGGGGAGAGCCGAGCGAGCGTATCTGAGCGAGTCTGTCATATTTGCCGTCGGGACTCATAGCCCTGTCCCAGCCCGTATCAATAAGTAAAAGTCCTTTCGGGCGCTCGACAAGATATACCGATACAGGCATTTTTATGCGTTTTGACTTGGGTGTCGTAAAGCCTGAAGCCTTTATAATCCCGCAGTCGCCTCCGTAGGGGAGATACGGAGATGTTACGACATATCCCGTGTGCAGAACATGTATTTTTATTTCGCTCATACAGTTATCCTTTCAGACTGTTTTGAAAACGGCGTAAAAGCTTTATTCTGACTGTTGTCGGAACAAAATTTGCGGCAAGGCGGAGCGCTTTGAATTTGACCCCGGGAACAATAATCAAATCGCCGTTTTGCATGCCCGTAAACGCCTCTTTTGCGACATAATCGGCATCAAGCGAAAATACGCTGTCCTTTCTGCCTGCGTTTTCGGACCAGCCGGTTTTTACGGGTCCGGGGCAGAGAGTGGAGACGCTTATTCCCGTGCTCGACAGCTCTCCGTACATCGCTTCGCCGAGGTACCTTTCATATGCCTTTGTCGGACCGTAAACATTGAGCCCCGGGTCGGGGAGATAGCCGCTGAGCGAGGCAACATTTAGAATTTTTCCGCCGTTGTTTTTGAGCATTTCGGCGGCAATGTACTTGTTAAGCAGAGTGACGCTTGTAACATTGAGGGCTATCAGCTGCGTAAGTGTTTGTGCGTCGGTATCCACAAGGTCGCTTGCCTTTCCTGCGCCTGCGTTGTTCACAAACTGATTTACGGTGATATTCCTTGCCCGAAGCTCGTCAAAAAGCTTCCTTGCTCCGTCGTTGCTTGACAGATCAACGCTGATTGTCTGTACATTTACGCTGTATTTCTTTGTCAGCTCATCTGCGGCGGTGTGCAGCTTTTCTTCGTTCCTTGCGGCAAGAACAATGTCAAAATTGTGCTTCGCGAAAATTTCCGAAACAGCCTTACCGATACCGTTTGAGCCGCCTGTTATGAGTACGGTCTGTCCCGTACCGTCAACCCTTTCGGCTTTTGCCTGTTTTATGCTTTTCTTTGCAATTCCTGTTGTCGCAACAGCGCAGACGACTGCAGCTGATGCGGCGGCGATTCTTTTAATCATAAATAAAGCCTCCTTTTGATACGATTGTATCAGAAAGAGACTTTTGATTAACACTACAAAAAACGAGAATGTGTAAGTATTTATATCATAATATTAAGTATGCCGATAAGTGCGTTGGTTTTTTCGCTCAGGCTCTTTATGTCCGTTTCTTCCGGGTGCTCAAGAAAATATGTATAGCAGGCGATAACCGCGCTTGCAAAGACATTAAGCTCAAGCCCGTTTTTATCTGATTGCTTTAATGAGAAGCCCTCATTAAAATGCTTGATTATTTCTGCTTTGAATTTTTTAATGAATCTTGCGTTCGGCTGAGAAACAAGAAATGGATAAAATATATCTCTGTGTTCGGAAATATAACCTACTGCGGATATGAATATTTGCTCTGCATTGCCAGAGTAAATGTTTTCGCATACAGCCCTTATACCTGTGATTGCCTCATCCTCAATTTCAGCTTTGACATCGTCAAGGCTTTCAAAATACGAATAGAATGTGGTGCGGGCAACAGGAACATACTCGCACAGGGATTTTACCGTGATTTTATTGTAATTCGTTTTGCCGTAAAGCCGTGAAAATCGGCTTTTGATAAGCTGTTTTGTCTGCATAACTCACCTCGGAAAGGTTATATGCTTAATTTTATTATTTTGCCAAACATTTTTCAAGATTTATATTGAAAAAAATGCGAATTTAATCTAAAATTAAAGTGTATATTTATTTTGATTTCATTTAACTCGGAGGGAATAGTGTGAAAATCACACTATTCATAATTATA
>CAVFQD010000089.1:0-2398 GCA_963624605.1 Eshraghiella crossota
TCTAAATACAGCTCGTTTTTCAAGAGCATCAAAAAAGCATCAAATTTCATCGAAAACTATAAAGACAAAAATCAACAATACTTTTAAATCCTGAAAGTGCTGTTTTTATGTGGATTTTTAGAGGGACTGTATTTTGACACGCGGCTTAACTGAAAGCGTGCTTTTCGCTCCAAAACCGCGTGCCGAGGGTTCAAGTCCTTCTGCCCCTGCCAAAAAGAAGCAGTCACCGTTTTGGTGACTGTTTCTTTTTGTTAGACAAAACTTGCCCGAGGCACGCGGAGCGTGTCGTGGGGTGCGGGTCTCCGGTGGAGACCTCTGCACGAAGTGCAGAAGCACCGACCGAGCCGGCAGGCGAGACCGAATCCTTCTGCCCCTGCCATTGATATAAAGCCATTTCGTAGTATATGGCTTTATTTTTTTTGCTCTTTTTCTAACACTTTTTTCTAACACAAAAGAATTAAGTATTAAGAACATTTGACAAGGTAATGCTTATTCCCTGTTTACGCTTAATATCTAAATGTGCATAAGTATTTGTAGTAGTCTGAATGTTTGAATGTCCTAACCACTCTTGAATATCCTTATCCCTCACGGAAAAGATTATTCATAAATCCGCCCGATTTTTTCGGTTTGCAATACTCGGGCACACAGCTTATGTTTACAAGTATCGTCTCGTCTCCGATAACCTCAATCTGCTCCCAACAAACCTTTATATCATCCTGCTTATTGCCGAAGCCGAACATCTTTGAACGGCACTTTACGATTATCGCAATCACTCTGCCCGAGCAGGTGTCAATTTCAACATCATTGACACAGCCGAGCCGTGCGCCGTCTTTAAGGTTTATTACCTCTTTCTCGCACAAATCTATAACGCAGCAATTCATAAAACCACCCTCCGATAAATTATATGTTTATGCATCGGTAATATTACAACACAAAAACGGGCAGCCTTAACTGCCCGTAATTATTAACCGTGTTTTGCTTACTTAATAAGTGATTTTATAAAAAACCTTTTTGCCTTTTTTGATTATAATCTGACCGTCCTTAAAATCGGATTTTTTAACTGTCTCAAACGTAGAAGCGACCTTGACATCGTCAACCGAAACGCCGCCCTGCTCTATAAGGCGTCTGCCCTCGCCCTTTGAGGAGATAAGCCCCGCCTTAATCATAATTTCGCTGACGAGGATTTCATCGCCGTTGAAATCGTCATCGGTAAGAGCGAATGTAGGCATATTGTCGGTGTTGCCTGCCCCCGAGAACAATGCTCTTGCGCCCTCCTGCGCCTTTTTAGCCTCTTCCTCGCCGTGTACAAGCTTTGTAAGCTCAAAAGCCAAAATTTCCTTTGCGGTGTTGAGCTGACTGCCCTGCCAGGAGTCCATTTTGTCAATTTCTTCAAGCGGCAGAAAGGTGAGCATACGGATACATTTGAGTACATCGTCGTCGCTTACATTTCTCCAATACTGATAGAACTCAAACGGGCTTGTCTTGTTAGGGTCAAGCCAAACTGCGCCGTTTGCAGTCTTGCCCATTTTCTTACCCTCGCTGTTGAGCAAAAGAGTAATTGTCATGGCATATGCGTCCTTGCCGAGTTTCTTTCTTATAAGCTCCGTACCGCCGAGCATATTACTCCATTGGTCATCGCCGCCGAACTGCATATTGCAGCCGTAATGTTGGAAAAGATGATAAAAGTCGTAGCTCTGCATTATCATATAGTTGAATTCAAGGAACGAAAGACCCTTTTCCATTCTCTGCTTATAGCACTCCGCGCGAAGCATATTGTTTACGGAGAAGCAAGCGCCGACATCACGCAAAAGGTCGATGTAATTGAGCTTGAGAAGCCAATCGGCATTGTTTACCATTATAGCCTTGTCCTCGCCGAACTCGATAAATTTTTCCATCTGCTTCTTAAAGCAGTCGCAGTTGTGCTGAATGGTTTCGGGAGTCATCATTGAACGCATATCGGTTCTGCCCGATGGGTCGCCTACATAACCCGTGCCGCCGCCTATCAACACAACTGGTCTGTTGCCTGCCATCTGTAATCTTTTCATAAGGCAGAGTGCCATAAAATGTCCTACATGCAAGCTGTCGGCAGTCGGGTCAAAACCGATATAGAAAACAGCCTTACCGTTGTTGACAAGCTCCCTGATTTCGGGTTCGTCGGTTACCTGAGCGATAAGTCCTCTCTGTTGAAGTTCTTCATAAATTCCCATAATAATCACCATAGCCTTTCAGGCAACAAATAGTTTATTAAAAATCACCGAATTAACCTGCGTTGCCTGAACAGGCGTGATGGTGATTTCTGCCATCTCAAAATTATGCCAAAGGCAAATTTTGAGGGCATTATAATTATGATTAGCGTGATTTTTCACGCTAATCACCATAGCCTTTCAGGCAACAAATA